>CBFIFT010000077.1:0-8396 GCA_965661935.1 Burkholderiaceae bacterium
CGCGCAGCGCCTTGCGGGCGCTCCCCCGCTAGCATCGGAGCAGGCACACAGCAAGGAATTGATATGAACCCAACACACCATGGCTTGGTCACACCCGAGTGGCTGCACGAGCATTTAAATGACCCAAGTGTTCGCGTGTTGGACGCCACAACTTGGATGACACCTCAGCCCGTTGGCCCATCACAAATCAAACACGGCGGCGCAGATTGGCAAGCGGGTCACATTCCGGGCTCACAGCATGTTTGTATGGTGAGCGATTTCTCAAATCCTGACGGCGCGTTTCCATACACATTGCCCACGCGTGAGCAGGTTGAGGCCAAGCTCTCTGCGCTGGGCATACAACGCGATACCCACATCGTGATCTACACAGCGGCTCAACCGATGGTCGCCACGCGGGTGTGGTGGGTACTTTGGGCTTGGGGCCACAAACGGGTGTCTGTCTTGAATGGCGGCTTGCCACTGTGGCGGGCGCAAGGCCGACCACTGACGACTGAACCATTCATCCCTACCCCAACGCACTACAGCGCTGCACAGGCAGCGCGCGGGGTTGCCGACGCTGACGCCGTGCGCCAGGCCATTGATCACCCCAGCACCTGCTTGATCAACGCCTTGAGCGCCCCTCAATTCGACGGCAGCGGCGGCGCGCATTACGGACGCCCGGGGCGCATCCCAAGCAGCGTCAACGTGCCTGCCAGCGCCTGCTTTGAGCCTGAGACGATGATCTGGAAAAGCGACACAGAACTGCGCGACTTGTTCCAGCAACAAGGCCTCGAGTTGGGCAGCGAGCAAACCGCCATCACCTACTGCGGCGGCGGCATTGCTGCTAGCGTGGCGCATTTTGCACTCACGCATTTGGGCCATCCGCAGGTCTCTCTCTACGATCATTCGTTGTTGCAATGGGCCAATGACAACCGCCTACCCATGGTCACTGGCTAAGCAGCGAGAGGCAGACTCCGGGGTCTTATTCGCCCGCGAATGGCAAAAGACGCAGGACGCGCTTAGTCCGGGTATTGACGCACAGGTGACGGAGGAGCGGCACGATTCGGGGCAACACTTAAGCCATGAGAAACGATGCTGCACCACGCGCTGCGGCAACCCTTCCAGCCATGCAGGAGTCACGCCACATGATTGAATCGCTCACCCCCGTTCGACGCCAAACCATTGCCGACGCTCTGCGCCGCACCGCACGCCGCCTGCCCGACAAAGCCGCCGTGCTGTGTGGAGACACCCGCTGGACATACCGAGAATTCGATACCTTGGTCACCCGCTTGGCTGCAGGCTTGCACGGTATGGGTGTCGAGCCCAATGGGCGCGTCGCGGTCTTGGCGCGCAACTCTCACGGCTTCGCCGCTCTGCGCTTTGCGCTGGCGCGTTTGGGTGCCGTGATGGTACCTATCAACTTCATGCTCAAGGCCGAGGAAGTGGCCTACATTCTGAGCCACAGCGGCGCCAAGGTACTTGCCACCGATTCAGAGCTGACGCCCTTGGCGCGCGAAGCTGCGGCAATGAATACCCAAGTTGATTCTTTCATTTGGATACCCAGCGAAGACGCCAGCGTGCCCTCCGAAGGCATGCACACCTTTGACGAGCTGGCGCAGTGCAGCGACGCATTGCCTGCCGTGCCTTTGCAGAGCACGGACTTGGCGCAAATCGTCTACACCAGCGGCACCGAGTCCAGCCCCAAAGGAGCCATGCTCACGCACGATGCGGTGCTGTGGCAGTACGCCAGTTGTGTGATCAACGCTGAGATCGCCGAGTCAGACTGCACCTTGCACGCTTTGCCGCTATACCACTGCGCGCAGCTGGACGTGTTTTTTGGACCGGCGATCTATGTAGGCAGCACCAACATCATCACGTCCAAGCCTGTGCCTGATCACTTGCTCAAGCTGCTCGAGCAGCACCAGATCAGCAGCTTCTTTGCGCCGCCTACGGTTTGGATTGGTCTTTTGCGCTCGCCCATGTTTGATGCCAGCAAACTGCAAGCACTGGCAAAGGGGTACTACGGCGCATCCATCATGCCCGTCGAGGTGCTCAAAGAACTCTCTCAGCGTTTGCCCAATGTGCGCCTGTGGAACCTGTACGGACAAACCGAGATCGCCCCACTGGCCACCATGTTGGCACCCGAGGATCAATTGAGAAAGCCAGGCTCATGCGGCAAGGCGGTGATCAACGTCGAAACGCGCGTGGTGGATGAGCAAATGCAAGATGTGGCTGTGGGCGAGGTCGGCGAAATCGTGCACCGCTCCCCTCACCTGATGTTGGGCTACCTCAACGACGAAGACAAAACAGCTGCTGCCTTCAGTGGCGGCTGGTTTCACAGTGGCGACTTGGCAACCATCGATGATGAGGGCTACATCACGGTGGTCGATCGCAAGAAAGACATGATCAAAACGGGTGGTGAAAACGTGGCCAGCCGAGAGGTCGAAGAGATGATTTATCAGTTGCCCGCGGTCTCAGAGGTGGCCGTCATCGGGCTGCCCGATACCAAGTGGGTCGAAGCCGTCACGGCAGTGATCGTCCTCAAAGAGGGGCAGACACTGAACGAGGCCCAAGTGATCGAGCACTGCCAAGCCCACATGGCTGGATTCAAGGCACCCAAGCGCGTGATATTCACACAGGCACTGCCCAAAAACCCCAGCGGCAAGGTGCTCAAACGAGACCTTCGACTGGCGCACGCCTAACGGGCTTTCGCCGAGCACACGCTTGAGTCCCTCGCGGGGACAATCCACCCGGGGCCTGCGCGGGTTTGCAGGCCTGTGTCACAGTGCGTGTGTATCACGCTCAGCAGAGGATAGACATGAACACCACCACAACAGACAACTTGGGCGCCCACAGCGCCACCTCAGCTGCCGCCATCAAGGGGCTGCACCACGCCGCGTACCGCTGCCGCGACTCTGAGGCCACGCGGGCGTTCTACGAGGACTTTTTGGGCTTGCCACTGGCGGGGGTACTCGAAATCAACGAGACCAAAACGGGTCGCGAGACTTCGGTGCTTCACACTTTTTATCAAATGGCTGACGGCTCATGTTTGGCCTTTTTCGAGGCCCCGGACCAGGCCTTTGAGTTCAAAGACCAGCACGACTTCGACCTGCACATCGCACTAGAAGTTGAAACCTCACACCTCAACGCCATGCTCGCCAAGGCGAAAGCCTCTGGCGCTGAGGTTCGCGGCCCCTCCAACCATGGCTTCATTGACTCGATTTACTTTCGCGACCCCAATGGCTATGTCATCGAACTCACCGCCAAGCGTGCAGACCACGACGAGCACATCAACGCTGACAAAGCAGACCAATACCGCGCACAACTGAGCGCGTGGACCCAGCGCCGACAGTCGAGCTAACCCGAACGCTCGTTCAATCTGGGCGTGCTGGCGCACCTGGAATGGTGTCGTAGCACTCGACGCCATCGGCCACGCAGTGAAAGGGCTGCTTGTCTTTGAGGTATTGCGCCACCGTCGGCTCAAACACACTGGGGTCATCCAAGGTGCCCACCTTCAAGATGATCGCGTCCGGAAAGCGGGGGCTCAAAGTGGCCAGCGACGTCCCGCAGCGACCACAAAACCAACGCGTGCGAGGGGCATCTATATCGGTGCGGGCAAACGTTTGTGGCTCACCTTGGTCGAGGCGAAAGCCACTTTTGGGCACCACCATGGCTGCGTTGGGGTTGCCCCCACTGATGTATTGGCACTCTCGGCAATGGCACTGCAGCGCACGCAAGGGCTCGCCCTCGAACGTGAACCGCACGTCACCACAATAGCCGCGTCCTGTCATATGCATGGTTTGTCTCCCATTGCGGCGCACTGCCGCATGTCGTTCTGATTGCCCTCTATTTTGTGCGTATTTGCGGGTAGGTCAATAATCAGCTCGATGACGCAAGCCACAACCCAATCGAGCGCTGAAGCAGCACCTGCGACCACGGTTTATTTCGATGGCAGCTGCCCTCTGTGCCGCCGCGATATCGACCTGTATAAGCGGCTTGATAAGGATGGGCGAATCCAATGGCACGACGTCAGCGCCAACGCACCCGACTGCGCTGATCTGAGCCGCGAGCAAGCCATGGCGCGCTTTCACGTGCAAGACGAGCAAGGCCAGTTGCTCTCAGGGGCGCGCGCGTTCGTCGCGGTCTGGGGCTACCTGCCTGGCTGGCGCCATCTGGCTAGATTCGCGCACTTGCCCGGTGTTACCCCATTGCTCGAGCTCGGCTACCGCTTGTTTTTGCCGATCAGGCCATGGCTGCAAAAGGGCTTGCGGCGCGCGGAGCGCAGCCGGTCATGAGCCGCAACAAGGATTGGCTGGGTTGGGCGCGCAACACAAGACAAGCGGCCGCGTTGCTGAGTGCCATTGCGTGCGCAAGCGTTGTGGCAAACACGCCGCCCCAAGTACAAGACCCCGCGCGCACCAGCTTGCCTCGGTTCGCCATCGACACCACAGAGGTGTCGATCGCCCAGTTTGCTGAGTTTGTCCAAGCCACAGGCCTGCAAACACAAGCCGAGAAAACGGGCGGGGGGTTTGAGTTTCTTGCTGGCTGGGAGCGCGTGGCTGGCACGTCTTGGCGCTACCCCAACCGCGCCGGCGAGTCCAACCCAAACTGGCCTGCTGTGCACATCACTTGGGACGAAGCCCGGGCCTATTGCGCTTGGAGAGGCGGTCGCTTGCCACACCACAGCGAATGGCTAAGCGCCGCCTTTACCGAACAGCGAGCGGCCGCGCCTGCGCCGTTCAAGCTGGGGCAAACCTACCCATGGCCCACCGGCCCCGATGCCACAGGCGCCAACACGTCTGGACCTGACCCGTGGCCACGTGCAGCCCCTGTTGGGGCCACCCAACCTGGCGTGAATGGCTTGTATGACATGGGGGCCAACGTTTGGGAATGGACACTCACCGCGCGCGGCGAGAGTCGGCAAACTGTGGGGGGCTCTTGGTGGTACCCCAGCTATCAAATGCAGGCAGATGTGAAGTCCTTCAAGCCCAAGGACTTCTTTGCGGTGTACATTGGCTTTCGATGTGTTTATCCGCTGCCCTCATGAGGCACCCTCATATTTCACAAGCAAAGAGAAACCATGCAACTTACAGTCAACCAGCAACCCCACACCCTTGAAGTCGAGCCCGACATGCCACTGCTGTGGGTCCTCAGAGACGAGCTTGGTATCACCGGTCCCAAGTTCGGCTGTGGCATCGCCCAGTGCGGCGCCTGTACCGTCCACATTGACGGCGAGGCTGTGCGCTCTTGTGTCTTGCCGGTGGGCAGCGTACAAGGTGACATCACCACCATTGAGGGACTCGGCCAACCTGAGAAACTGCACGTTGTTCAGCGAGTTTGGATCGAGCAACAAGTGGCCCAGTGTGGCTATTGCCAGCCAGGGCAAATCATGACCGCAGTCGCACTGCTGAGCCAAAACCCCGACCCCAGTGATGCCGACATCGACGCCGCTATGACCAACCTGTGCCGTTGTGGCACCTACCCGCGCATTCGAGCGGCTGTACACCAAGCTGCCAAAACCATTCGAGAGGCACAAGCATGAGCACATTAGGCACCCTGACCCGACGCGGGCTATTGCTCGGCTCAGCCGCGATAGCGGGTGGCGTTGTATTTGGCTACTACCGCTACCGCCAGCCCCTGCCTAACCCGCTACCGTCTGCCATGTTGGCGGGCGACTTGGGTGAAGGCGCAGCAAGCAGTCACGCCCTGACGCCTTATTTGGTGATTGACCAAGAGGGCTTCACCATCATCACGCCACGCACCGAGTTGGGACAGGGCATTCAGACCACACTGGCTGCCTTGGTAGCCGAAGAGTTAGACATTGACTGGGCCGACGTGCGCGTCGCCCACGGTCCACCCTCTGCCACTTATTACACCGACATCAGTGCCTCGGCAGCGCCACCTTACGACAACAGTGCACTGGCCAACACCATGCGCAATGTCATGGGTGTGGCAGGCCGCTTCATGGGCATGCAGTTGACCGGTGGCTCTGCCAGCACGCGCGATGCGTTCGTGAAAATGCGTGTCGCAGGCGCGGCCGCAAGACAGGCCTTGGTCGAGGCCGCTGCTCAGCGTTGGGGGCTGCAAGCACAAAGCCTCACCACCCGCAACGGTGTCGTTGAGCACGCCGCCAGCGGCCGCAAACTGACCTACCAAGCGTTGGCTGCAGAGGCTGCGCAGCGAGAGGTCAACCCCGATCCAGCACTCAAGCCACGCAGCCAATGGCGTTATTTGGGCAAGTCCATGCCACGCACCGATATGGTCAGCAAGTGCACAGGCACGGCCACCTATGCCATAGATGTGCGCTTGCCAGACATGCTTTACGCCACCGTGGTCAGCAATCCCCAACGCGCGGGCATGAACAGCTTTGATGCGTCAAAGGCCAAAACCATGCGCGGCGTGCAAGCCATTGTGCCTTTGGCTCAAGGCGTCGCCGTTGTGGCCGACAACACATGGCGAGCGTTTCAAGCAGCCCAAACCATTGCCTTCGATTGGCAAGACGCCGCCTACCCAGCCGACAGCGACGCGATGTTTGCCACCATGCGGGCTGAACTCGACACGCTCTCACCAGACGCGGTGCACCGAGATGTCGGGGACGCCGTGGGTACATTGGCCGCGTCCACCCACGTGATCAATGTCGAATACCGCGCGCCTCATTTGGCCCATGCGGCCCTCGAGCCCATCACGGCAGTCGGCCATTACTCGGGTGGCAAGCTGCACATTTGGACCGCCATTCAAATCCCGACGGTGGCCAAAAAGAAAGCCGCCGAGGTTGCAGGCATCGACGAAGACGATGTGCATTTGCACGTCACCGTGGTTGGCGGCAGCTTTGGGCGTCGCACTGAGCTCGATTACATCGTGCAAATTGCCACCATCGCCAAGGCCATGCCAGATCGCCCCGTCAAACTCACGTGGCGGCGTGAAGAAGACACACAGCAAGACTTTTACCGCCCTTCAGCGCTGGCGCGCATGCAAGGTGTCATGGGTGAAGATGGGCGTCCCAAGGCCATGCAGATGGACATCATCTCTCAGTCCACCACCCGGGGCTGGGGTCAGCGTGTTGGACTGGGCATACCTGGGCCAGACCGCATTTTGGCCGAAGGTGCGGGTGATGCGCCCTATGCGGCTGAAAACCACCAAGTCAGGGCTTTTGCCTCGTCGCTTGAGGTGCCTGGTGGGTTCTGGCGCTCGGTTGGCGCCTCTTACAACGGCTTCTTCCACGAGTGCTTTTTAGACGAGTTGGCGCACTCTGGCGGGCGCGACCCCATGGAGATGCGGTTGACCATGACCCAAGGCACGTTTGCACAGGCCCACGCCGTCTTACAAAAACTGCGTGCCCTCTCCAAATGGGACCAACCCCTAGCCGAGAACAAGGCGCGCGGCCTGGCCATGACGCTGTCGTTTGGCAGCTACGTGGGACAAGTCGTAGAAGTCGAACAAACCGAGCGTGGCATCAAGATCGCCAAGGTCTATTGCGTCGCTGACGTGGGGCTAGCCATCGACCCCGGTAACATCGAGGCGCAATTGCAATCGGGCATTGTGTTCGGTCTCACCGCGGCGATGATGGGTGAGATCACCTTCGCACAAGGGCGGGTTCAGCAATCCAACTTCCATGACTATCCGGCACTTCGCATGGCACAGACTCCGGCCATGGAGATCAGCATACTCGAGGGCGGTGGCGGCGTTCAGGGCATTGGTGAGCCCGGCGTCCCGCCGGTCAAGGCTGCGCTAGCCAATGCCGTTTTTGCACTCACGGGCAAACGCATTCGCGAATACCCGCTGCAAAAGCACGTTCAGTTCGCATGAAAAAAGCCAGGTGATTCCCACAGCTTGTGGGCTATCACCTGGCTCGCACAGGGAGCGCTCTACTGATCAGCCACACTGCGAAGAGGCACACCAAGGCACAGTACGCGCGAGCCCGTGTATCCGCTCAACTAGGCGGTTGCCAGACGCGAACGTAGTCGACTTCCATTTGGTCTGGCATGGCCCCAATGGTCGTACCGCCCAAGTTACCCCCAATTGCCAGATTCAAGAGCAGGTACTGTGGCGCGTCATAAGGCCAGTTTTCTTGAGTCGGGCTGGCTGGTTTGTTGTAAGTTAGATAGTCTGTACCATCGACGCCGATTTTGATGGCGTCAGCGGTCCACGTGAGGTGGTAAGTGTGGAAGTCCGCGCATGCCGAGGGTACTGTGCGCTCTTCGAAGATGGGGTTACCACTGTTTCGCTCCCAGAAGTGCAGCGCGGCCGACACGACACTTTTGTCGTTACTTCTAAATCCTTTTTGCTCCATGATGTCGATCTCGCCATTGAGCGGCCATATTGGCTCTTGTGGCAGGGTGTGGTCACCCAGCATCCAAATAGCCGGCCAAGTACCCAATGTGCAAGGCAATTTGGCACGCACCTCAAAGTAGCCATAT
>CBFIFT010000078.1:0-8254 GCA_965661935.1 Burkholderiaceae bacterium
AGGCGGCCACTTTGAGTCCCAGCGCAGCTGAGGATGACTTTTGACGCAAGCCGTTGACGCCGTCGTGATCGGCGCGGGCGTCGTGGGTTTGGCTGTGGCGAGAGCCTTGGCTTTGCAAGGCCGCGAGGTCGTTGTCTTAGAAGCCTTAGATGCCATCGGGTCAGTCACCAGCGCGCGCAACTCAGAAGTGATTCACGCGGGTGTGTACTACCCAAAGGGTTCGCTGAAAGGCTTGTTGTGTGTCCGCGGTAAAGAGTTGCTGTACGACTACCTGGCGACGCGTCAAATTGAACACCGGCGCTGTGGCAAGTGGATCGTCGCCACCGACGACTCTGAAGTAGCCATGCTGCAGCGGGTGGTCGAGCAGGCGGCTGCCAATGGGTGTCGCGAGCTTGATTGGTTGACGCCAGAGCAAGTGCGCGAGCAAGAGCCGGCCCTGCGGTGTGTGGCAGCCCTGTCTTCGCCCACCACAGGCATCGTGGACAGCCACGGCTTCATGTTGAGCTTGCGCGGAGAGATTGAAGCGCATGGTGGATGGGTGGCGTTGAACTCGCCTGTCCAGAGTCTTGAGCCGACGTCTGGTGGCTTGCTGCTGCAAGTCGGCGGCGTTGATCCCATGGTGTTGATGGCGCGCACGGTGGTCAACGCGGCAGGGCACGATGCGCAGCAAATCGCCCGAAGCGTGCCCGGGCTTGAACCTTCATGTATTCCCCGTGGCTACTTGTGCAAGGGCAGTTACTTTTCGCTTTCCGGGGCTGCACCTTTCTCGCGCCTGATTTACCCAGTGCCCGGCGCGGCTTCGCTGGGGTGCCATTACACGGTTGACTTGGGTGGACAAGGGCGTTTTGGACCAGATGCGGAGTGGGTCGACGACATCGACTACGGAGTCAACCCCGAACGGGCAGTGGGGTTTTATGAACAGATCAGGCGCTACTGGCCTGGTCTGCCAGATGGCAGCTTGCAGCCGGCATATGCGGGCGTGCGCCCCAAGCTGCAGGCGCCTGGAGAGCCCGCACACGACTTTCGGATTGACGGATCAGATGTTCATGGCATCACAGGTTTGGTGAACCTGTTCGGCATCGAGTCGCCCGGTTTGACCTCTTCTCTCGCCATCGCTGAGGTTGTGTCGGCCAAGGTCTAGAGCGCGTTGGCGAGAGGCCTTATTGAAACACCACGGTGCGATGCCCGTTGACCAATACCCGGTGTTCACTGTGCCATTTGACAGCGCGGGCCAATACTTGGCTTTCGGTGTCTCGGCCGCGAGCGGCCAAGTCATCCACGTTCATGCTGTGATCGACGCGGGCAACGTCTTGTTCAATGATCGGGCCTTCGTCTAAGTCAGCTGTGACATAGTGCGCGGTCGCACCCACGAGTTTGACGCCCCGATCGTGTGCTTGGTAGTAGGGCTTGGCGCCTTTGAAGCTCGGCAAAAAACTGTGGTGGATGTTGATCGCTCGACCGCGCAACGCATCGCACATGCCGTTGGACAAGATTTGCATGTAACGCGCCAACACAACCAACTCGGCGCCCTCGGCTTGGATGATTTCAAGCTGTTTGGCTTCGGCTGTGGCCTTGGTGGCGGCAGTCACCGGGATGTGGTGAAAGGGGATGTTGTAGCTGGCTGAGAGCTGATAGAAATCGCGGTGGTTGCTGATGATGGCGCGAACATCAATGGGGAGCCAGCCGTTTTTCCAGCGAAACAGCAAGTCATTGAGGCAATGACCTTGTTGGCTGACCAAGATCACAGTCGGCATCTTCGCCAATGCGCTGCGCAGTTCAAACGTCAGCTTGAACTCAACGCCGAGGTGGGTCAGTGCTTCATTGAGTTGCTCTGGTGTATGGGTAGCGCAAGCAAATTGCACCCGCATGAAAAAGTAGCCAGAGTGATGGTCGTTGTACTGAGCCGCTTCTTCAATGTTGCCACCATGCTCGAGCAACAAGCCCGTCACACGGTGAACGATGCCAGGCTGGTCGGGACATGAAAGGGTCAGTACATACGTGGGGGTCATGGTTGGGCTCTGCAGTCAAAAATTCAGCGAGGCCCAAGTATAGATGGGCTCATCAACTGTGCGGCCGCAGGTACCCAACACTGGGGCAGACAAATGGCGGCTGTCACCCAAATGCCAAAGTGCCCAAGATTCGCCTCACATAATGTTTTCATGGAACTATTCACCGCCGTCGATCAGCCCGAAGTCACACCCAAACCCGCTGCCACCGTGATGGTGCTGCGCGCCAGCGCCAACGGGCCTGAGGTGCTCATGCTCAAGCGGCACTCACAGTCGGGCGTGCTGGGCGGGGCTTATGTGTTCCCGGGGGGCAAGGTAGACGCCGATGACGCTCATGCAGATGCCGAGCTCTTGGGTGTCGAGGCGTCAGTGATGGCGGCCGCACTCAATGAAGGTGGTGAGATGGACGAGTCGCCTGCGAGCTTATTTTGTGCGGCGCTGCGCGAGACCTTCGAAGAATGCGGCTTGCTGTTTGCGCGCAAGGGCGCAGACCGTGGCGCGCAATTGCAGGCGGCGCTGGAAGAAGGCCAGAGTTGGACCGCAGCGTTGCGTGGCTTGGGCATTCAATTAGATGCCTCTGCGGTGGTGCCATGGTCTAGATGGATCACGCCCAAGGCCTCGTTGATGATGAACAAGCGCTTTGATACGCGTTTCTTTGTTGCCGTGATGCCTGAAGGGCAGACCGCGTTACACGATGGACATGAGGCGACTGAGTCGGTTTGGGTCACACCAGAGGAGGGCCTGCGCCGTTATGAAGCCAAAGAAATCGACTTGGCCCCGCCTCAAATCATGTCGCTGGTGCACCTTGGGATGTTTGGCGACGTTCCATCGTTGATCGACTACGCGCAATCGCGCCCTGTCGGTGTGGTCATGCCCCACCACTTCAAA
Organism: Burkholderiaceae bacterium; assembly: GCA_965661935.1. Classification (GTDB taxonomy): domain Bacteria; phylum Pseudomonadota; class Gammaproteobacteria; order Burkholderiales; family Burkholderiaceae_C; genus RS62. The sequence continues at coordinate 2,895 of CBFIFT010000078.1, forward strand.
GAGGGTGACGTGCGCGTCTTGTGTTACCCAGGCGATCCGGAGCACCCGGAGCCCGATCAGCTTTGGCCAGGGGCCACGCGCATCTACCACCTCAATGCGCGGTTTGAAGCGCGCGAGGGGGGGGTGATGCCTTTGCTCGAACAAGCCCGGGCTGGCTACCGAGCTTGAGTCTGCGCAGCCACACCCAATGAGGCGTTCGAACGCCTTGGGTCGACCCCGAGTCTGTCAGCGCGCTCTGCTGAGGCGCTGTGTGTGGCTGATGCGCAGACTTAGCCCAGGCTGCCTTTATGGCTTAGAAAATGACAAGATGACCTCGCCCAACTCAATGCCCCACTTGCTCATCTTGGCGTGGTTGAGCATGGTTTTGTCGTCGATCAGGTACATCCAGTCGTCGAACTGCACCTCATAAACCTGGTCATCCACAGGCAGGCTCAGGGTGTATTGCCACCGAAAGGCGTGCCCGCTCACTTGGCCTGAGGCAGTCCCCACGACATCATCTGCTTGTCCGCTGTAGCGGCCATTGCCCAAGTGCTTGAGACGCCAAACCCTGCGCTCTTGGCTGCCATCGCTGTAAGTAAAGCGCTCATCGAGTACCCCTTCTTCGCCTTGCCACGCGCCCGTCATGTCGACCACAAAGCGCTTGATCACTTCACCGCTGCGGTCTTTGAATAAACCGTGTGCTGTCAACTTGCCGTTGAAGTAGGTGCGCAAGTCCAACGTGGGTTGGGTGTCTGCGTAATGTTCGACCGGCGGGCTAGAGCACCCGCTTAAACCGATGGCCAGCGCCCAAGCAAAAATCATTTTTGTGCCAAGCCATTGCCGGCTCCAGCGGGTCAAATTTGAGGCGTTCATGAAGCCGTCCTTTCAGTTTTTTCTGGATTGATCGCAGGCCATAGCCAGCGCCTGAGCATGGCCAACGCAAGCAGTTTCAAGAGGCATGGCACCCAAGCGTACACGACCACCAAGGCGTCGGTGCCGGCGGCATCGGAGGCGTCGGGCCGATAGCCGAACCAAGCCAGCAGTGGAAGCCCCAGCCCTGCGGCCAATGCCAGGTTCAATTTGGTTGCCAAATTCCACCAGCCAAAGTAAGTGCCGCTGGCGTCGGCCGATGGTTCTGGACCGCTCAGCGTATCGGCTCTGGACAAACCCGCCAACAGCGCGCTGGGTATGGCCAAATCTGCGCCCAAAGCCAAGCCCGAGCCCACACAAATGAACGCGTAAGCCAAAGCCTGCCCAGTCTCTAGTCCAGCTGCACCTGCAAAACTGAGCACGCTGAGAGCCATGCCCAAGGCCCACGTGCGCTCGAGGCCCAAGCGCTTGACGATGCGGGGCCAAGCCGGCATCGCCAAGGCAGCGCTGAGAAAATAAATGGCTAAAAAACCACCTGACCAGTTGGCCAGACCGAGCACATCGTCGATGAAAAAAAGCACCAAAGTTGCTGGGATTGCACTCGCGAGGCCGCTGACCACAAAGACACCGAGCAAGCGTCGAAAGCCGGCTTGTCGCCATGGATGGGTGTGCGCCATGAGGCGGCGACCAACTGGTACACCCGCCACTGGCATGGCAACCAACTCGGGTACTTGGGCACTTAGCCGCCAGCCCCACATACCCACCAGCAGCATGGTGATGAACACACCAATCCAAGCCGACCAACCCACCATGCTTGGCAACACCGATGCGCTGATGACGCCCAACAGCGCCCAGCCCTCTCGCCACGCCATGGTTTGGCTGCGCTGAACTGGGTGGTGACTCAAACGCGCACCCCAGGACTGGTGGGCAATGGTCAACTGGCTGTAACCCAACGAGGTCAGCGTGATGCTGCCCAATAGCCACCAAGCTAGGTGTTGACTGACTGCCGCGGGTGGATACCACAATGCAACCACGCCCAGTACCAATGCGCCGCAGCCCCAGCCCATGCGGGTCCAAGCGTATATGCCCGAGCGGTTCAACCAACGGTCAACCCAATGGCCAAGCCAAGGGTCGGTTAGTGCATCCAAGGCCCGCGCCAACAAAAGCACCAAGCCCAGGCTCGCCAACGAAACCCCCATGGTTTGCGCATAGTGGTGCGGTGCGTGGATGTAGAGTGGCAGCGCGACGAAGGCCAAGGGCATGCCCAACAACCCATACGCCCAGCCGCGCGCACGGCGCGTGGCGCGCTCTTGGGGTGTGGGCGGGTTGTGCACTGTCATAGGCGCATTCTCAGGCTTAGCGGGTGCAAGCACCGCGAGTGAGGTTACTGCCCTGCGTTGGCAGCGCCCCGGCAACTGGTCCAACGAGAGCCTGAGTTGCAAATCTCGGGCAAGAAAAAACCCGCCCAGATTGCTCTGAGCGGGTTTTCAATTTGGTGCCGAGGGTCGGAGTCGAACCGACACGGTGTTTTGCACCGGCAGATTTTGAATCTACTGCGTCTACCAATTTCGCCACCCCGGCGGGCCTAAAGCGAAGCGCAGATTATGGCACAAATTCGCATCTTATTTAAACCCACAAACGGCAGCGATGCAAAATCTTTTATGGCAAAGTGCAGGGCATTCATTTTGAGAGAGTTTCCATGTCCCTTCCTTCGCACCCTGAGTATCTGACCATCGACGCCACCATTGGAAAAACCCCCTTGGTCGCCCTGCAGCGCATTGGTGCGGACACTGCTAAGGCCAGGGGAAACGTGATTTTGGGCAAGCTAGAGGGCAACAACCCCGCAGGCTCGGTCAAAGACCGTCCCGCTTTGTCGATGATTGCCCGTGCCCAAGAACGCGGCGATATCAAGCCCGGGGACACGTTGATTGAGGCAACCTCTGGCAACACAGGCATTGCTCTGGCCATGGCCGCCGCAATCAAAGGCTATCGGATGGTTTTGATCATGCCCGAGGATTTGTCCATCGAGCGCGCGCAAACCATGAAGGCATTTGGTGCAGAGCTGATTTTGACGCCAAAGAGCGGCGGCATGGAGTACGCCAGAGACTTGGCTGATCAGATGGTGTCAGAGGGCAAGGGGTTGGTGCTGGATCAGTTTGCCAACGTTGACAACCCGCGCGTTCACCGGGAGACCACTGGCCCAGAAATTTGGCAAGACACACACGGGCGGGTGACGCATTTTGTGAGCGCGATGGGCACAACTGGCACCATCACTGGGGTCTCTCAATACTTGAAGTCGCAGAACCCACAGGTGCAAATTGTGGGGGCACAGCCAGAAGAGGGCTCGCGTATCCCGGGTATTCGCAAATGGCCCGAGGAGTATCTCCCTGCGATTTACGACCCCAAGAATGTCGATGAGTTGCGCTATGTGAGCCAAGCCGATGCTGAGGAAATGGCGCGGCGCCTAGCGCGCGAAGAAGGGATCTTTGCGGGGATCTCTGCGGCCGGCGCCTGTCAAGTGGCTCTGCGCCTGAACGAAGAGCTAGAGAACGCAACCATCGTCTTCATCGTCTGCGATCGTGGCGACCGCTATCTGTCAACGGGCGTCTTTCCGGCTTGAGGTTTGCATGAGTTTTGATCAACCCACCCCCACCTCGTACCGCTACTGCCCAGAGTGCCGTGCTGATTTAGATTGGGCGCCCGCCCAAGAGGACGGCGGCATACAGTACCGCTGGCGATGCACAGAGTGCCGTTTCACGCTTTGGAACAACCCCACGCCTGTTTTGGCAGGCATTGTCGAGCAAGATGGCCAAATCTTGTTGGCTCGCAATGCGGCCTGGAGCGGTCGCATGTTTGCATTGATCACGGGTTTTATGGAGGCAGGTGAGTCGCCGGAAGAGGGGATTGCCCGTGAGGTCAGAGAGGAAACCCAGCTAGAGGTGACCCAGACGCAACTGGTTGGCGTACATGACTTTCAGCGCATGAACCAAGTGCTGATCACCTACCACGTGCACGCGAGGGGCGAGGTGAAGCTGTCGCCCGAATTGGTCGAGTACAAGTGGATGGCGCCTGAACAGATCAAATGTTGGCCGCGCGGCACAGGCTTGGCGCTGGCGGATTGGTTGCGCAGTCAGGGCATTGAACCCCAGTGGATGGATGTGCCCACTGCTTGAGTCTTAAAATAGCGCTCTTTTTGAATCGCCTCACACCGAAAGCCAAACACATGAAAACCGCAGTTGACCAAGAACTCGATGCCCGCGGGCTCAATTGCCCGCTGCCCATTCTCAAAGCCAAAAAGGCGTTGGCCACCATGGCCTCGGGTGAGTTATTGAAGATCATTTCAACCGACGCCGGATCAGTGCGCGACTTTGCGGCGTTTGCGAAACAAACGGGCAACGAGCTGGTGGACTCAGATGTGAGCGGCCCCGATTTTGTCTTTGTGCTCAAGCGTCGCTGATGCTGGCCAGACCGCAACAACAAGAAAGCCCGCACAAGCGGGCTTTTTTGCGTCCAGGTGGTCACGCGTGGTGAGCGCTAACGATTCACTCAGCGATAGAAGGCCTCGACCTTGCCTTTGAGCTTGATCAGCAGGGGGCGCCCCTTGCGGTCTTTAGCCTTGCCAGCGGCGACCTTGATCCAACCCTCGCTCAAGCAGTAGGCTTCGACGTCAAAGCGGTCTTGATCGTTGAAGCGAATGCCGATTTCGTGCTCCAAAACAGCAGCGCTGTAATGCGGACTCGTGGGGTCAATCGATAGTTGATCGGGAAGTTCTGGGCGGTTGTCTGACATGGGTTCTGATTCCAAAGGTTGAAGGTTAGGCCAACTTGCGCAGTTGCTCTTGTAGCTTGGCCACGGTGGCGCTGAACTCGGCAACGCGGTTGCGCTCTTGCTCGATCACGTTTTCGGGCGCTTTGGCGACAAATTTCTCATTGCTCAGCTTGGCCTGGGCTTTGGCCACTTCGCCTTCGAGCCGTTGAATCTCTTTGCCCAAACGCAGGCGCTCGGCATCAATATCGACCTCAACGTACAAACACAATTGCGCATCACCTACGACCGAGACGGGCGCGGCACCGGCGGCCTTTGACCAGTCCTCAGCGCTGGCAAAAGACTGCACATCACTGAGTTTTGCCAAGGCTTTGAGGACTGCGCCATGTGCTTGAACAAACTCGCTTTCGCCCAAAACGTAAAGCGGTAATTTGGTGGCAGGTGAGACACCCATCTCTCCGCGCAGAGCGCGGCAGCCATCGACCCAAGCCTTGAGTTTGGCGACCACAGCCTCGGCATCTTCGTCGATGAAGCTGGCCTTTGATTCAGGGTAGGCTGCGATGCTGACCGACTCGCCTTTGATGCCCGCAATGGGGGCAACCACTTGCCACAACGTCTCAGTGATGAAAGGCGTGATGGGGTGGAGCAATCGCAAAATGGTTTCTAGCGTGCGAATCAAGGTGCGGCGTGTGGCGCGCTGCTCGGCCTCGGTGCCCGTTTGGATTTGCACTTTGGCAATTTCTAGA
>CBFIFT010000079.1:0-7893 GCA_965661935.1 Burkholderiaceae bacterium
TCAAGCAACAACATATCGGGCTTAGACAGCAACAAACAGCACAGAGCCACACGCCGCTTTTCACCACCGGAGAGCAGTCCAATTTTGGCATCCCAAGGCGGCAACCGGAGGGCATCGGCCGCAATTTCGAGTTGGTGCTCACCATCGGCTCCTGACGTCGAAATGATGGCCTCTAACTCGGCTTGCTCAGCCGCCAGCGCGTCAAAGTCAGCGTCGGGGTCAGCGTAGGCCTCGTAAACTTCATCTAAGCGCGCCTGGGCGGCTCGAACGCCACTCATGCTCGCCTCCACAGCTTCTCGCACGTTTTGCTCAGGGTCGAGCTGCGGCTCTTGGGGAAGGTAGCCAATCTTGATGCCTTGCATTGGCGTGGCTTCACCTTCGATTTCGGTGTCTAACCCTGCCATGATTTTTAGCAGGGTTGATTTGCCTGAACCGTTCAAACCCAGCACGCCGATTTTCGCGCCTGGGAAGAAGGACAGCGAAATGTCCTTGAGGATGTGCTTCTTAGGGGGAACGATTTTCCCCACCCGGTTCATCGTGAAAACATATTGAGCCATATTGCTGAGCGATTCCAAATTAACAGAGTACAAGCTCTCTATTATGGCGCCCTGCTGTGGTGTGCCTGCATCGTTGGCGATGCGACCGTGCCATAATGTTGGCTGTTTGAGCCTCCAGTCGCTCAGACACAGCAGGAACGCTGAAGAGCACGCCTCACTCTCTACAAGCAGGTGACGCTCTATTCCACTACTTGGCGGTGCTTGACTGGCCCTGAAAGATTTCCTCTCAGTGGCTCACCTCCGAAAACGCTACCTCCATGTAGCGAGACTCCAACATGACATTTGATTCATTGAATTTGGCTCCCGCCATCCTAGAAGCGGTGCAAAACGAGGGCTACACCGAACCCACTCCCGTGCAGGCACAGGCCATTCCTGCCATCCTCGAGGGCCACGACATTCTTGCTGGGGCGCAAACGGGCACCGGCAAGACCGCCGCCTTCACCCTACCCATGCTTCAACTGCTCAGCCAGCGAGCTGGCAGTGGCCACATCCGTGCACTGGTGCTCACCCCCACCCGTGAACTTGCCGCACAGGTCGAAGAATCGGTCAAAACCTACGGCGCCAAGTTACCTCTGCAATCCACCGTTGTGTTTGGTGGCGTTGGCCTCAACCCACAAATTCAACGCATCAAACAAGGCGTTGATATTTTGGTCGCGACGCCGGGTCGGTTGCTAGATTTGGCCCAGCAAGGCGCTGTGGACTTGTCGCACATAGAAATTTTGGTTCTTGACGAAGCCGATCGCATGCTCGACATGGGCTTCATCCACGATGTACGTAAGGTTCTCAACCTGTTGCCTAGCACCAAGCAAAGCCTGCTGTTCTCGGCAACTTTCAGCGAAGAGATTCGCACCTTAGCAAACGGCTTGCTGCGTGACCCCAAGCAGATTCAAGTCACGCCACGCAACACCACGGTTGAATTGATCAAGCAAGCCATTTATCCCGTAGGGCGTGAGCGCAAGAAGGACTTGTTGTTGCACTTGATGCAAGAGGCCAACTGGACCCAAGTTTTGGTCTTCACGCGTACCAAATTTGGCGCCAACCGAGTCGCTGACTTTTTGTCGGCGCAAGGTATTCCGGCCATGGCACTGCATGGCAACAAGAGCCAAACCGCTCGCACGCAAGCGCTGCAAGGTTTCAAGACGGGTGAAGTGCGCGCTCTGGTGGCGACCGATATTGCCGCTCGCGGCATTGATATTGACGATCTGCCACACGTTGTGAACTTTGACATCCCCAACATCACCGAAGACTACGTGCACCGCATCGGACGCACCGGTCGTGCAGGTGCCACTGGTGAAGCCATCAGCTTGGTCAGCCTCGACGAAGAAGGCTTCATGCAAGACATTGAGCGCTTCATCCAGCTGCGCCTCGATGTGCGACTGCTGCCAGAGTTTGGCCCCGCCGAGGGTGAAGTGGCCCAGCCCATCGCCATGGGCCGGCAAGTGTTGTGGGGTGGACTGGGCAAAGCGCCTGGACGTGACGTGATGTCTGCCGCTGCCAAGGCGGCTCGCCAAGAGATGATGCAACGCATGCGAGAGCGCAAAGGCACTGAGGGATCTGCTCGCCAAAGCCGGCCACGGTCAGAGGGCCAAACAGCAGGGCCTGATGGTGGCGAGCGCGGCGAAGGCGCCAATCGCAACCGCCGCAGCCGCAACCGCCGCAGAGGTGGTGCTGCTGGGCAGAGCCCAGGCCACGCGCCAGCGGCAGGTCAACGCCAAGAGCAGCCACGCTCCAACCGCAGAGACGGTGATGAACTACCACGTTCGGCTGACCCATTGCGCACCAGTGTCGACGCTGCAGCCCGCGGTGGTCGCAACCGACACCGTTCTGGCGGTGGCGGTGGCGGCGGCGGTGGCAACAGAGAGCGCGGCACCATTGATCCGCTGCGCACATCTTTTGGCAGAATCAAATAAGCGTGAGGCACCTGTTGGTGCCCCTGAGATCAAAGGCCGCTTTTGCGGCCTTTTTTCTTCGCGTTGGCGACTCAACGCAGATCACACCGCGGGTAAGCTAAACACCTGACCTCTGATGAGATAAGCCCACATGCTTGGCACAGGGGTCCCCGATAAACAGACCGAGAGTTAACCATGCGAATTTTGCACACCATGTTGCGTGTCGGTGACTTGCAGAGGTCCATCGACTTCTACACTCAAGTGTTGGGAATGAAGTTGTTGCGCCAGCGTGACAACGAAGCCTACCAATACAGCCTCGCGTTTCTGGGCTACGAGTCCAATCCAGAGCAAGCCGAGCTAGAACTCACATACAACTGGGGCCAGACGGAGTACGACATGGGCACAGCCTATGGCCACATCGCCATTGGTGTTCCAGACTGTTACGCAGCCTGCGACAAGATCAAGGCGGCAGGTGGCACGGTCACTCGTGAGGCCGGGCCTGTCAAGGGCGGCTCTACTGTTATTGCGTTTGTCAGCGACCCCGACGGCTACAAGATCGAATTGATCCAGCGCGACGCTTGATGCCCGCTGGCGTTGTGCCAAGGGCAGAATCAGCAGGGTGACACAGAGCGTTTGCTCTAAGATTGGTTCATGACACGCTTTGCTTTAGGTGCGCGAGGGCTGACCCAAGAGGACGTCATTGCGAGACACCGCGCCGGCGAAGACGTTTGGGTGTTTGCCTATGCGTCTTTGATTTGGCGCCCTGATTTCAACCCTGAGGAGTCCAGGCCTGCGCGGGTCTTGGGTCTACACCGAGCTCTCAAAATGTGGAGTCGCATCAACCGCGGCACACCTGAGCGACCCGGGCTTGTTTTTGCACTGCTGAGTGGCGGCAGTTGCAATGGGTTGGTCTTGAAGTTGCCCCAAAAAAATGCCATCGAAATCATTGATTTGCTCTGGGCGCGCGAGATGCCACTCGACACATACACCCCCAAGTGGGTGCGCGCGCACACCCAGCAGGGCTTGGTAAGTGCGCTGGCGTTCACGCTCTCGCGCCGCCACCCTCAGTTCGCTGGCGACCTCTCACCTGCACAGTACAGAGAAATTTTTCAGCACAGCTCGGGGCGCTATGGCAGCACCGCCGACTATGCCCTCGAGACCCTACAAGCACTCGAGGAATTGGGCATCCCTGACCGTGCTCTCCAACGCTTGATTCAGACCCACTGGGCAACTCAATCAGACCAAACAAGCCTGCGCAACAGCTCAGTCTCAGACCTATACTAGCGGCATGAATATCAATGACATGCGAAAAAGCTACGAGCGATCGGAGCTCAACGAGTCTGATTTGCTCGACCTGCCCATGCAACAGTTCGAGCAGTGGTTGCGTGAAGCCATTGAGGCCAAAGTACCTGAGCCCAACGCCATGACATTGGCAACGGTTGGGCCAGATTTGCGCCCCTCGACCCGTGTCGTGCTGATCAAAGAATATGATGCTCGAGGCGTCGTTTGGTACACCAACTACAACAGCCGCAAAGGCCAAGAGCTCGCTGGTAACCCGTTTGCGGCTCTGCAATTCCATTGGGTTGAGCTCGAGCGTGTGGTGCGCATAGAGGGCACAGTAGAACGCATAGAAGATGAACAAAGTGATGCCTACTTTCACTCGCGGCCGCTTGATTCGCGCATTGGCGCATGGGCCAGCCCACAAAGCCAGCCCATTGAACACCGCGGCGTGTTGGTGGCGCGCGCAGCTGAATACGCGGCCAAGTACTTGCATCACCCGCCTCGCCCACCCCACTGGGGCGGCTTCCGACTCAGGCCGCAGCGTTGGGAGTTTTGGCAGGGGCGCAAAAGCCGTTTGCACGATCGCATCTGCTATGAACAGTCAGCAACTGGCGAATGGGAGAAATCTAGGCTCGCCCCTTGATGCGCTGGATGGGCTGTTGAGAGACGGCTTGGGCCACTGACTGAGACACCCGGTTGGGTTCGACTTCCATCAACGGTTGAACGACAAAAGCGCGCTGTTCCCATCGCGGATGTGGCACGCTCAGCTTAGGCCCATCGATAGAAGCCGCGCCGAAAAAAATCAAATCCAAATCCAAGGTCCTGGGTGCCCAGCGGTGTGGACGTTGACGGCCAGCACGCTGCTCTATATCCGCCATTGCGCCCAAGAGAGCAAACGCCGTCAGCGTGGTCTGCACCTGCGCAACAGCATTGACAAAATCGGGACCATCACACTGAAAAGCCGGGCTGAGGTACAAGCCAGAAACCTTGATTAGTTCGATCTCAGGCTGGTCGGCGAGGGCTTGGATCGCCGCTTCGACTTGGTCAACTGGGTCCCCCAAATTGGCGCCCAAAGCGATCACCGCAACTGCAGGGTCCCGCATCACTCGATCAGGCTTCAGGTGAAGTGCCTGAGCCCTCGCCCGTGCGGGGCTTGCGGCGCCTGCGGCGTCTTTTGCGAGCCGGCTCAACACCATCACTCACCTCGACTGGTTCTTCTTCATCGAAAGCAGCCGTCGCCTTTCGGCTGGGCGACTGACGCCGCTCTCTAGCCAGCACATCGATCATCGACTCGCGAGAGTGCTCATCAGCAAGGCTATACGCCTCCCACCACTCGGACAGCTCAAGCGGGACTTCACCACACTGGGCCCGCAAACGCAGAAAATCAAAGCCTGCGCGAAAGCGATTTTGCATCACCAAGGCAGCGGCCGCTCGTGCGGTTCGACGCTCGAAGCGTGGCTGCATCATCCAAATTTCGCGCATGTCCGCACCCAAACGCCCTCGTCCAGAAACATCACCGATATGGGCATCGAAAGCTTGATCGACTGCTTGCTGCAACGCCATCATGGGTTGCATACGCGGATTGGCGCGACGCAGCTTCTCGTTAGCTTGTCTCACGTCAGCCCAAAGCAAACAGGCGAGCAAGTAACTAGGCGCCACGGGCTTGCCCTCTGAGACACGGCGATCTGTATCTTGCAAAGCGGTGCGCAGCAAAGGGTCTTGTGCGCGGCTGACGACCAAGTCGAGCAATGGGTAGAGCCCCTTCGTCAAACCGAGCTTCTTCATTTGCTCAACGGTATCGATGGCATGGCCGGTCTGCAGCAGCTTGAGCATTTCATCAAACATGCGGCTTTGCGGAACATCTGCCAGCAACTTGAGCGCATCGCCCATGGGTGCGCGGGTTTTGGCTTCAATCTTGAACCCAAGGCTGGTGAGTTTGGCAGCGAACCGAATGGCTCGAATCACACGCACTGGGTCCTCGCGGTAGCGGGTCAAAGGGTCGCCAATCATGCGCAACACCTTCTTTTGGGCGTCCCGTATACCGTGGTGATAATCAATCACGACCCCTGTGAAAGGGTCGTAATACATCGCATTGATCGAAAAGTCGCGACGTGCTGCGTCTTCTTCAATGGTGCCCCACACGTTGTCGCGCAGCACACGGCCTGAAGCATCAACGGCATGCTCCACATGCTCGAGTTGACGTTTGCTGGTTTTTTCATTGCCGGTGATTTGAGCAGCATCAGCTGAGTCTAGAAAAGCACGGAACGTGGTCACTTCGATCACCTCGTGGTCTCTGCCACGACCGAAAACCACATGCACAATCCGAAAGCGACGGCCAATGATGAAAGCGCGGCGAAACAACCGTTTGACCTGTTCAGGCGTGGCGTCGGTCGCCACGTCAAAGTCTTTCGGGCGCTTGCCCAACAACAAGTCGCGCACAGCCCCACCGACGATGTAGGCATCAAAGCCCGCTGCTTGAAGGGTGTCAACCACATCAATCGCTCGGTCATCGACCAGATTGGGATCGATTTTGTGGACGCTGGCGGGGACTTCCTCGCGCCGGCCAAAGCGCGCCGAGGCGCCCTTTGCGGGGGATTTCCACCAACGATTTATGAGTTTATTGATCATCGAATAGGTTCAGTATCTGCCACTGGCGTGCTTGAGCGATGGGTAGCAATTTGGCGTCTGGATTGGTTGCGACAGGGTGAGTGACGCGCTCCAACAGGGGAAGGTCGTTGATGGAGTCACTGTAAAACGTGGTGCGTTGCACGTCGCCCCAATCCAAGCCCCTTGCGGCCAACCACTCTTGGACACGCGCAATTTTCCCCTCACGAAAAGAGGGCGTTCCCGCTATCTTACCGTTTGGCAAGCCGACCTCGTCATAGGCCAACTCGACAGCAATCAAGTGTTCGATGCCAAACGCCTTCGCGATGGGTGCCGTGATGAATGAATTGGTCGCTGTGACCAAAATCAAAGTGTCGCCTTGCGCCCTGTGCTGCTCGACCAAAGCCAAGGCTTGTGGCCGCATGGCCGGGACAATCACTTCGTGCATGAAGCGCTGATGCGCGGCTGCATTTTCTGCCGCCGTGTGCTCGCGCAGCGGCGCAGTGGTGAACGCCACGAACTCTTCCAAGACCAGTTCGCCCGCCTGATATTGGGCGTAAAAGCGGTCACTGGCTGCCGCGTAGGTGGCCGCATCACGCCACCCCATCTTGACCATGAAGTGGCCCCATGCATGGTCTGAGTCGATCGGAAGCAAGGTGTGGTCTAAATCAAAGAGTGCGAGATTCATGTGTGTTCCAGCATCGACTTGATCAACGGCACAGTTAACGCGCGCTGGTGTTCGAGGGCATATTGATCGGAGTGATCGAGCAAGTGCATCAAGCTGCTCAAGTCACGAGAAAACCGGCGCATCATGTAGGCGATGACCTCATCGCTCAGCGTCAACCCCCTGACCTCGGCGGCTTTTTTCAGAATGGCGATGCGCTGGTCTTCACTCAAGGGTTTGAGCTCAAACACCAAACCTTGGGCCAAGCGGGTGCGCAAGTCGTCGCGGCAGTTCCAGTCACTGGGAGGCAACTGTGCCGTTGCGACGACTGTGGGGCGGGCGGCGGGCGGCATACCCTGTGTGAGGGCCAGCCAATTGAAGGCTTGCGCTTGCAAAGCGTCTCCCCATGCATCAACGTCGTCAAACAGCAGCACCGACCACTCAGGTGAAAACTCAAAATCGGCGACCTCATTCAAACTTAGGCAACCGCATTGACCGCCCAGCGACTCAACCTGGTTGCGCCAGGCTGTTAAGAGGTGCGATTTGCCGCTTCCAGACTCGCCCCACAACAACAATGGGCTGGCCTCTTCTACACCCATGCGTCGCGCGACCAGCGCCTGAATCGCATGCCACGCCAACTGGTTTTCAGCCACCTCGAAGTGATCAAAAGCCGGCGCCGGCGCCGTACTGAGGTCAAGCGCCAACTGCCTCATGGCTTGTACAAGGCACTCGTGGTGTAGGCCACTTGCACGCGATGAAATGCGACCACCAGCACCGCGCTCACCGGCAAGGCAATCAACACCCCTAAAAAGCCAAGCAAATGACCAAATGCCATCAAAGCAAAAATCACTGTCAGGGGGGTCAGCCCAATGGCCTCGCCCACCAAGCGCGGGGTGAG
>CBFIFT010000079.1:7903-8142 GCA_965661935.1 Burkholderiaceae bacterium
TCAAGAGCCGCGGCGGTCAGCCCCAGCAACAAGCCCAAACCAAAGCCCAGGTACGGGACAAACACCGCAAGCCCTGTGAACAGCCCTATGGGCACGGCCAATTGAAGCCCCACCAGCGACAAAGCAATGCTGTACCACAGCGCCAAGGCCAACATCACCGCCCCCTGCCCACGCATGTACTGTCCCAGCACTTGGTCGGTTTCGGTGCAAAACGACGTCACAGGCTCTTTCCATGCAAC
>CBFIFT010000080.1:0-8112 GCA_965661935.1 Burkholderiaceae bacterium
TCAGCTCGAACGTGCTGAGCGTCGGGTGGTCGCTGTTTTAGCCGCTGGCTTCTTAGCAGCTGTTTTGGTAGCTGTTTTGGCAGCAGGCTTTTTAGCTGCGGCCGCCTTTTTGACTGCGGGCTTGGCGGCCGCCTTTTTGGCTGGCGCTTTGGCAGCGGGCCTGGCAGTGGCTTTAGCAGAGGTCTTCGCAGCTGGCTTTTTCGCTGCAGGCGATTTGGCTGCGGCGGCTTTGGTTGGCGTCTTCGCGGGCGCCTTGGCTGCAGACTTGCGCTGACTCACGCGCTCTTTTTGATCGACCGAATCATCACCAGACTTCTGCGCCTTGACCAAGCCCTTGGATTTACCTGCCAACTTGATGCGCACCGGCTTTTCACCCCAAATTTCTTCGAGCCGGTAATACTCGCGAATCACTGGCTGCATGATGTGTACCACCGCTGCGCCGCAGTCGACGATGACCCATTCGCCATTCTCTTCGCCCTCGACACGCGGTTTATCAAACCCTGCCTCGCGCAAGCCATCGCGCACGCTGGCTGCCAATGCGCGCGTTTGTCGGTTGGAAGCGCCGCTGGCCACCAACACCCGCTCAAACAATGGAGACAGGTGCTCGGTATCAAACACTTGGATGTCCTTTGCCTTCACGTCCTCCAATGCGTCCACCAAAGTGCGCTGGAGTTTTTGGATTTCTTTCTTGATGCTGGTTTCGCTCATTTGTTCGATTCAGAGTAAAGGTTGTGTTGTGCAATATACCGCGCCACCGCCTCTGCGAGAAATTCAGGGGCTGACACGGTGCGGTGATCTTGTTGTGCGGTTGTGCGAATAGCGGTTGAACTGGCAGGGCTGAACGGCATTTCAAGCATGACATGAGGCCACTTGGGGACGCCAGAAGCCTTTTGAGCATCCCCTGCTGACAGAGCGCGAGGCGCCACCGCCAAGGTCGCTCTTTGCAAAATCTCGTCTTGACGCACCCAACGCTCAAAAGCATTGAGTTGGTCTTGCCCCATCACCAAGAACCACTCGGACTGCACGCCAGCCTCATCGCTTGCGAACTGTGTTTGCAAGTCTGCCAGCGTATCCGCTGTGTAGCTGGGCCCGGCGCGCTCGACCTCAATGTCCGTTACTGCGGCCACAGGTAGGTCGCGGAACGCCAGTCGCGCCATTGCAACGCGGTGGCTAGCCGACGCCATTGGCGGATTCTTGTGCCACGCATTTCCAGTGGGGACCACCCACAAGAGATCCAAAGACAGTTGTTCAATCGCAGCCTGCGCAACCTGAACGTGCGCCATGTGAGGCGGATCAAACGCCCCACCCAATACGCCAATGCGCATGACGCCTTGCTTCACAGCCAATCTCTTGGACTCAAGAAGTAGCTGACCAACTCATGTTCAGGCGTGCCTGGCTCTGGCGTGCGTTGGTAGCCCCAAGAGACCATGGGTGGCATGGACAAAAGAATGGATTCGCTTCGCCCGCCCGACTGCAGCCCAAAGTGGGTGCCACGATCCCAGACCAAATTGAATTCGACGTATCGACCGCGCCTGAGCAACTGATGCTCGCGCTCGCGCTCGCCATACACCGTGCCCTTGCGGCGTTCGACAATCGGAAAGTAGGCGCCAATAAAGCCGTCGCCAACAGCCTTGAGCATGTCAAAGCTGCGGTGTAACCCGAGCTCAGAGAAGTCATCGAAAAAAATGCCGCCAATGCCGCGCTGCTCTTGCCGGTGGTGGTTGCAAAAGTAATCATCACACCAGGCCTTAAAACGGGGATACAAGGCCTCACCAAAAGGTTGCAGCGCATCGTGGCACTGCTGGTGAAAGTGCTGGGCATCTTCAACAAAGCCGTAATACGGCGTCAAATCCATGCCGCCGCCAAACCAAGCCACCGCTGGCTGTTGCGCTGGCTTGGCCACAATGGCACGAACATTCATGTGAACCGTGGGCACATAGGGGTTGCGCGGGTGAAACACCAAAGACACCCCCATGGCCTCGAAGGGGGCGCCGGCCAATTCTGGCCTGTGCTGCGTCGCCGATGGTGGTAACGCTGGGCCGCGCACGTGCGAAAAGCCGCAGCCAGCGCGCTCAAAAATCGGACCGCCCTCTAAAATTTGGGTACAGCCTTCACCTTGAAGCTTCTCACCTGCGGGTTTTTGCCAATCATCGACTTGGCAGGCCGTGCCGTCCACGGCCACCACCTTAGCCATGATGCGCTCTTGAAGGCCTTGTAGGTAAGCGCAGATGGCGCCTAGCTCGATCTCAGGTTGCGTATTCATCCATTTGTCTCCGTGCTGGCAGAGGCATCCGCCGGCGCTTGGGTGCGTCGCCATGGCGTGATATCCGCCGCATTTGTGGGCGTGTGCCCTCCAGCCTCACCGATACAAGCCCTGATTTGATCAAAATCCGCCTGCTCATCTCCCATGCAATGAACAAAGGCCTTCACCCCCACCACTTTGTGCTGCCAGTCGATCACCGCCACCCCCAGCGGCAACTCGGCTTGAGCCCACACATGGTAAAAACCCATGCGCCAGCCATCGCCCCTGCGTCGAGAGCCTTCGGGCGCCAAGGCAAGCCAAAAAACGTCCGCTTGCTGGATTTGATCAATCGTCTCGTTGACCAGGCCCTGTGGGCTCGATCGCTGCACCGGGACGCCGCCAAGCCAGCGCAACCAGGAGCCAAATATGGGCCACTGAAACAAGCTGTCTTTGGCCCAAAAACGCAACTCCCAACCCAGCCCCCACTTAGCCAGCATCGCCACAGGAAAGTCCCAGTTGCTCGTGTGGGGGTACGCCACGATAACCCCCTTCGGGCCAGGCAACTCAGGCTGCAACAAAGTCCAGCCCAGCCGCTGCAATACCCAGCGGGCAAACCGATTCAGCGCATGACCCCCAACCGGAGCGGCCACTGAGCTCAAGCCCTCTCTCGCTGCAAAGCCCGATACCCTATGTCGCGTCGATACTGAGCGCCATCCAAATGAATGCTCGAAAGTACCTCGTATGCTCGCGCCTGAGCTTGCCCAACGTCAGCGCCCAAAGCGGTCACGCACAAAACCCGACCACCACTGGCGCTCAGCTGGTCACCATCTAAAGTCGTACCCGCGTGAAAAACCAAGGCGTCTGCAGCCTCTGCTGGTATGCCTGTGATGGCGTCGCCCGAGCGCGGCGCTTGTGGGTATCCGTGAGCTGCAATCACCACGCCCAGGGCCACGCGCTCGTCCCACTCAAGCTCAACGGCGTCAAGTCGGCATTCGGTCGCCGCCAACAAAACCGCCACCAAATCCGAGCGCAGGCGCATCATGATGGGCTGCGTCTCAGGATCACCCATGCGGCAATTGAACTCTAGCGTCTTGATCTCGCCAGTGGGCGAAATCATCACACCCGCATACAAAAAACCGGTATAGGGCACACCGTCGGCTGCCATGCCTTGCAGCGCGGGCTCGATCACCTCACGCATGATGCGATCGTGCACCGCCTGCGTCACCACGGGCGCCGGTGAATAGGCGCCCATACCCCCGGTGTTGGGGCCTTCGTCGGCATCAAGCAAGCGCTTGTGATCTTGGCTGCTGGCCAGTGGTATGGCGTGTGTGCCATCGCACAGGCATATGAAACTGGCTTCTTCGCCCTCTAAAAAGGACTCAATCACCACACTGGCCCCCTCGGGGTTGTGGCTCACGCCGAGGGTGTTGTTCAACAACATGTCGTCGATGGCTTCATGGGCCTGCAACACGGTCATCGCCACCACCACACCTTTGCCTGCAGCCAGGCCGTCTGCCTTGATGACGATCGGCGCGCCTTGAGCATCCACGTACGCATGGGCTTCTTTGGGGTCGCTGAAGGTTTGTGACGCTGCCGTGGGAATACCGTGGCGCAGCATGAACTCTTTGGCAAAGGCCTTTGAGCTCTCTAATTGGGCTGCACGCTGAGTAGGCCCAAAAATACGCAAACCCGCCGCCTGAAAAGCGTCCACCACGCCAGCTGCGAGCGGCGCCTCCGGGCCCACAACCGTCAGATCAATGGTCCACTGCTGCGCCCATTCAACCAGTGCTTCGATGTCAGTGATCGGCAAATTTTGAATGTTGGGGTCTAGGGCAGTTCCCCCATTTCCAGGTGCCACAAAAACCTGTGAAACCCGGTTGGACTGGGCCAAGCGCCAAGCCAAGGCGTGTTCACGGCCTCCCGAGCCGATAACGAGTATTTTCATTCTTGATCAATTTCCGCGTTGTGGAAGACTTCTTGTACGTCATCCAAGTCTTCGAGCGCATCCAACAGCTTTTGCATCTTGGTGCCATCATCGCCGCTGAGCGCAATCGTGTTATCTGCACGCATGGTGATCTCTGCCACCTCTGGTTGAAAGCCCGCCGCCACCATGGCATCACGCACGGCTTCGAACTCGCTGGGCTCTGTCAAAACCTCGACCACGCCATCGTCTGTGAGAACGTCGTCGGCGCCCGCCTCAAGAGCGACTTCCATGATCGCATCCTCGTCCACACCAGGCGCAAAAATCATCTGACCGCAGCGTTTGAATTGAAACGCCACCGAGCCTTCGGTACCCAAATTGCCACCGTGCTTAGAGAACGCATGCCGCACCTCAGCAACAGTCCGCACTTTGTTGTCTGTCATCGTCTCAACAATGATCGCAGCGCCACCTATGCCATAGCCCTCATAGCGAATCTCTTCATAGCTCACGCCTTCCAAGTTGCCTGTGGCTTTGTCCACATTTCGCTTGATCGTATCGGCTGGCATATTCGCCGCCTTCGCCTTATCAACAGCCAGTCTCAGACGCGGGTTGGCATTTAAGTCGGCACCACCCGATCGAGCGGCCACCATGATTTCACGAATGACACGCGTCCAGACCCTGCCGCGTTTCTCATCTTGACGACCCTTGCGGTGCTGAATATTGGCCCACTTACTGTGCCCAGCCATAGATACCTCGTTGTGTGACGAAAACCCGAATAGATGCGGGGCGGAGGCGCAACCCCGCGACGCAAAAGATAACCTAGTATTGTACTTTTCTATACCTCTGCACCGAGGCGAAGGCGTGAACTTTTTGATGGACGCGCGCAAAGCTGCACCACCAATAAGCAAAAAACCCGCGCAAGCGGGTTGTTTTGCCAGCCATCACGGCCGATGCACCACAAAAGATTTCAGTCTGCCTCAGCGGGTTCGGGCTTAGATTTGCCCTCTTTTTTCGGCAGGGGAGAAATATCCAAAACCACCTCGCCCTGGTCATCCAAGCCAACATGCAGGCGACCGCCATCGACCAGCCCACCAAACAGCAACTCATCGGCCAAGGCCTTGCGAATGGTGTCTTGAATGAGCCGTTGCATGGGGCGTGCGCCCATGGCTGGATCAAAGCCCTTTTTGGCAAGGTGCTTGCGCAACTCGTCACTGAAAGTAACCTCAACGCGCTTCTCAGCGAGCTGTTGCTCCAACTGCAACAAGAACTTGTCGACCACCCGCAAGATGACGGGCTCATCCAAGGGCTTGAAGCTCACGATGGAGTCCAGACGGTTGCGGAACTCGGGGGTGAATTGGCGCTTGATATCGGCCATTTCATCGCCTTGCTCGCGTCCATTGGTGAAGCCAATGGTCGACTTGTTCAGAGTTTCAGCGCCGGCATTGGTGGTCATGACGATCACCACGTTGCGAAAATCAGCCTTGCGCCCGTTGTTGTCCGTCAGGGTGCCGTGGTCCATGACTTGCAACAAGACGTTGAACACGTCAGGGTGAGCCTTTTCAATCTCATCAAGCAACAACACGCAATGTGGCTTTTTGGTGATGGCCTCGGTCAACAAACCACCCTGGTCAAAACCGACGTATCCAGGGGGCGCACCAATCAATCGGCTCACGGCATGGCGCTCCATGTACTCAGACATGTCAAAGCGAATCAGCTCAATGCCCATGATGTAGGCCAACTGCTTGGCAGCTTCTGTCTTGCCGACCCCCGTGGGGCCTGAGAACAAAAATGCACCAATGGGCTTGTCGGTTTTACCCAGCCCAGATCGACTCATCTTGACCGCCGCAGCCAACACGTCGAGCGCCTTGTCTTGCCCAAAAACAACCGATTTCAGGTCACGGTCCAGAGTCTTGAGTTTGCCCCGGTCGTCACTAGAAACATTGGCAGGCGGAATGCGCGCAATCTTTGAAACGATGTCTTCAATGTCACTCTTGCCAATGGTCTTCTTGCGCTTAGAAGGAGCCAAAATGCGCTGGGCGGCGCCGGCCTCGTCGATCACGTCAATGGCCTTGTCGGGCAATTGGCGGTCGTTGATGAACTTGGCGGACAATTCAGCCGCTGCGCGCAAGGCTGCCACCGCATACTTAACCTGGTGATGCTCTTCAAAGCGCGACTTGAGGCCTTTGAGAATATCGACTGTCTGAGAAACAGAAGGCTCGACCACGTCGACTTTTTGGAATCGACGAGACAGCGCTGCGTCCTTGTCAAAGATGCCACGGTACTCGGTGAAGGTGGTCGCTCCGATGGTCTTCAACTGACCGCTAGCCAAAGCCGGCTTGAGCAAGTTGCTGGCATCCAAAGTGCCACCCGAAGCCGCGCCCGCGCCAATCAGCGTGTGGATTTCATCGATGAACAAGATGCCATTTGGCTTCTCTTTCAACGCTTTCAAAACGCCTTTGAGGCGCTGCTCAAAGTCTCCACGGTACTTGGTTCCTGCAAGCAATGCGCCCATGTCTAAAGAGTAAACAGTCGCATCAGTCAAAATGTCAGGCACCGAGCCTTGCGTGATGCACCAAGCCAAGCCCTCGGCGATCGCGGTCTTACCCACACCTGCCTCGCCCACGAGCAAGGGGTTGTTTTTGCGCCGGCGGCAAAGGATTTGAATCACCCGCTCGACCTCGTACTCGCGTCCAATCAGGGGATCGATTTTGCCCTCAAGCGCAGCTTGGTTGAGGTTGTTGGTGTACTGCTCCAAGGGCGAATTCTTGTCGCCCTTGCCACCTGGCGCGGCTTGCTCAGGCGCTTCCGCGTCGGCGTTTTGCTCGGGGTTTGCACCCTCTTGGCTCTCACCTTTGCGAATGCCATGCGCCATGAAGTTCACGACATCCAAACGCGTCACGGACTGCTGATGCAAGTAATACACAGCGTGTGAATCTTTCTCGCCAAAAATGGCAACCAGCACGTTCGCACCGGTGACCTCTTTTTTGCCATTGCCAGTTGACTGCACGTGCATGATGGCGCGCTGAATCACGCGCTGGAAACCCAGTGTCGGCTGGGTATCGACATCCTCGGTACCTGCGACCTGAGGGGTGTTGTCAGCAATGAATTTGATCAGGTTGCTGCGCAGTTCATCGATGTTTGCAGCACACGCCTTGAGCACCTCAGAGGCGCTCGGGTTGTCGAGAATTGCGAGCAACAAATGCTCGACGGTGATGAACTCGTGGCGTTGCTGTCGGGCCTCGACAAAGGCCATATGCAAACTCACTTCTAGTTCTTGGGCAATCATAAAAGCTCCTCAAAGTGGCTGACCAAAACGTCAACCGGATTCACCAGAAGTTGGGGTCGAATTCTCATGATTCAACCGGCTCTGCTACACACTGTAACGGATGACCGGAGCGCCTTGCACTGCTCATCACTTGGTCCGCTTTCGCATCCGCGACATCCTTGGAAAAAACCCCGCATACACCCCGCCCCTCGATGTGGATCTTGAGCATGATTTGGGTCGCAGTTTCTTGGTCTTTGCCGAAATACTCTTGTATGGCCCACACGACAAACTCCATGGGTGTGTAGTCGTCATTCAACAAGACAACTTGATACAAGGTTGGCGGCTTGGTTCGCTGAGTAAGTCGATCTAATACCAGCGCGTCATCGCCGCCCACGTTGGGGCCCACGATATTGGGTTGGTTGGGGGATTTGGGTTGATCGCTCATGTTCTGGGCTATTCTAATCATCGGCAATTCAAACGGCATGAGTAGGGATTTGAAGCGGGTGAATCATGAAAAAACCCCGCAAATGCGGGGTTCAATTGTCCAACGGAGTTGGGCAATTACATGTGATCAATCATCACTTGGCCAAAGCCGGAACAGCTGACCTGGGTCGCACCATCCATGAGGCGGGCAAAATCGTAGGTAACCTTCTTG
Source organism: Burkholderiaceae bacterium (assembly GCA_965661935.1). GTDB lineage: Bacteria > Pseudomonadota > Gammaproteobacteria > Burkholderiales > Burkholderiaceae_C > RS62. The sequence goes on from CBFIFT010000080.1 coordinate 8,084, forward strand.
CTCTGGATCGATTTTTCCATCGAGCTGAT
>CBFIFT010000081.1:0-8053 GCA_965661935.1 Burkholderiaceae bacterium
CTTCACCATGGCCAATGTGATTGCCCGCATGGGGCGCCCGGCCATTGTGTTTGCGCACAACAAGACCTTGGCGGCCCAGCTGTACAGCGAGTTTCGGGAGTTTTTCCCGAACAACGCGGTGGAGTATTTCGTCAGCTACTACGACTACTACCAACCTGAGGCTTATGTGCCGCAGCGTGATCTGTTCATTGAAAAAGACTCGGCCATCAACGAGCACATTGAGCAAATGCGCCTCTCTTGTACCAAGAGCTTGCTAGAGCGCCGCGATGTCGTGATTGTGGCCACGGTGTCCGCCATTTACGGCATCGGCCAGCCCGAGAACTACCACCGCATGGTGATGACCTTGCGGGTGGGTGACCAAGCCGGTCAGCGCGAGGTGATTGCGCAGCTGGTGCGCATGCAATACCAGCGCAACGACGTTGACTTCGCGCGCGGTACGTTTCGGGTGCGTGGGGACACCATTGACGTGTTCCCAGCTGAGCACTCGGAGCTCGCTATCCGCATCGAAATGTTTGATGACGAGATCGAAGAGTTGCAGCTGTTTGACCCCTTGACCGGTTTGGTCAAGCAACCCATCAGCCGTTTTGCGGTCTACCCCCGCAGCCACTATGTGACCCCCAGAGAGCAAGTGTTGGCGGCGGTAGAAGAAATTAAAGTTGAATTGAAGGATAGACTTAAACAGCTGCTCGATATGGGCAAGCTGGTCGAGGCGCAGCGCCTCGAGCAACGCACGCGGTTTGATCTAGAGATGCTCACTGAGGTGGGGCACTGCAAGGGCATCGAAAATTATTCGCGTCACCTCACTGGCGCAGCCCCGGGCGAGCCACCTGCCACGTTGACCGACTACTTGCCAAAAGACGCCCTCATGTTCCTAGATGAGAGCCACGTTTTGATGGGGCAGTTCTCGGGTATGTTCAACGGCGACCGAGCCCGCAAGACGACACTGGTGGAGTATGGTTTCAGGCTTCCCAGCGCATTGGACAATCGACCGCTCAAGCTCGAAGAGTTTGAGCAGCGGATGCGCCAAACCGTCTTTGTCTCGGCCACGCCCGCGCAGTATGAGCGCGAGCATTCCGGCAACGTGGTTGAGCAAGTGGTGCGCCCAACTGGCCTGGTCGATCCAGTGGTTGACGTGCGACCCGCAGTCAGCCAAGTGGATGACGTGCTGCAAGAAATTCGTCTGCGCGTTGAAGTCGGCGAGCGGGTGTTGATCACCACGCTGACCAAGCGCATGGCTGAGCAGCTCACCGACTACCTCACAGAAAACGGCGTCAAAGTGCGCTACTTGCACAGCGATGTCGACACCGTCGAACGCGTTGAAATTTTGCGCGATTTGCGTTTGGGAGAGTTCGATGTGCTGGTCGGCATCAATTTGTTGAGAGAGGGCATTGACATCCCAGAAGTGTCATTGGTGGCGATTTTGGATGCAGACAAAGAGGGCTTTCTGAGGTCCGAGCGATCGCTGATCCAAACCATTGGCCGTGCTGCCAGAAACCTCAACGGCAAAGCCATCTTGTACGCCGACAAGATGACCGACTCCATGACCCGCGCCATTGGTGAAACAGAGCGGCGCCGCGCCAAGCAATTGGCGCACAACGCTGCGCACGGCATCACACCCAAGTCGATCGTTAAGCGAATCAAGGACCTGATCGACGGCGTCTACAGCGAGAAGGCCCAGGGCGAGGCCGAACGACTGGCGCGCGAGAGTGAGATGCGCGCCCAAGCAGATGCCATGAGTGAAAAAGACGTGGCTCGAGAAATCAAGCGGCTCGAAAAGGCCATGCTCGATCACGCCAAAAACCTCGAGTTCGAACAGGCGGCTTCAACACGCGACCAATTGCAGCTGCTCAAAGCTCGCTTTTTTGGCGCTGCGGGGCAAGGTATTCCCCAAAGCTAAACCAACCTTCCTCTCCACCGCATCGCGGCTCACTCGGCTGCTGCAGGGCGTTGCCCCACAGCGTGAGCCTGTGTGTGTCGTAGACAGAGTTATCCGTAATAACCCTGCAAAAGTTGAGTAAATTAGTTGGCTTTGTGCTATACTCGATCAAAACAGTCGGATACCCGAGTGAAAGGAGAAAGTTATGCGTATGACCACCAAAGGGCGTTTTGCCGTCACTGCCATGATCGACTTGGCGCTGCGTCAAGCTCACGGTCCCGTGACGTTGGCTGCCATCAGCCAGCGACAGCAAATTTCGCTCTCATATCTAGAACAGCTCTTCGGCAAAATGCGCCGCAATGGCTTGGTCGAGTCAACCCGCGGGCCTGGCGGCGGTTACTCGTTGGCCCGCAAAGCCAGTGAGATCAGTGTGGCCGATGTGATCATGTCGGTCGACGAGCCCATGGATGCCACGCAATGCGGCGGCAAAGAAAACTGCGGGGGCGAGGGTGTGCGCTGCATGACCCATGACCTGTGGTCGGCACTCAATGACCGCATGTACGACTTTTTGAGTGGCATCACTCTCGAGCATCTCGTGAGCGAGCAACTCGACAAGGGTGTTGTGGTCGAAGAGGCCGCGCCTCAAATCAAGCGGGCCATCACCCCCATGCAGGTGGTCAAGCCCATTCGCGTCAACGCACCCAACTCAGTGTTTGCCTTGGCTGCCAGTTTGTCTAAATCTTGAAATCGAGTACCGGTATGACCCCACATCTTCCTGTCTATATGGACTACAGCGCGACCAACCCTTGCGATCCAAGGGTGGTGGACGCCATGGTGCCTTGGTTATACGAGCACTTTGGTAACCCCGCGTCTCGCAGCCACGCGTGGGGCTGGGAGGCTGAAAAAGCTGTCGAGACCGCACGTGAGCAAGTCGCGGACTTGATTGGCGCCGATCCCCGCGAGATTGTTTGGACCAGTGGCGCCACCGAAAGCGACAACCTCGCACTCAAAGGCGCAGCCCACTTTTACAAGGGTCGTGGCAAACACATCATCACCGTCAAAACCGAACACAAGGCTGTTTTAGACACTTGTCGCGAACTCGAGCGCCAAGGCTTTGAGGTGACGTACCTAGACGTTCAAGAAGACGGTCTATTGGATCTGGCTGCATTTGAGGCTGCCATCCGACCCGACACCATTTTGGCCAGCGTCATGTTTGTGAACAACGAGATCGGTGTGATCCAAGACATCGTCGCGATTGGACAAATCTGCCGCGCCAAAGGCGTGATCTTTCACGTTGACGCGGCGCAGGCCACAGGCCGGGTAGACATTGATTTGCGCACCTTGCCAGTCGATCTGATGAGTTTGACATCGCACAAGACATACGGCCCCAAAGGCATCGGTGCCTTGTATGTGCGTCGCAAGCCCCGCATTCGCATCGAAGCGCAAATGCACGGTGGTGGGCACGAGCGAGGTATGCGCTCTGGCACGTTGCCAACCCACCAATGCGTGGGCATGGGCGAGGCTTACCGCATCGCCAAGCTTGAGATGGCCGAAGAAAACAAACGCATTCGCGCGCTGCATGACCGCTTGGTCAGTGCTCTGAGCGATATGCCAGAGGTCTACATCAACGGCAATGCAGAGCGTCGGGTACCCCACAACGTCAACATGAGTTTCAACTTCGTTGAAGGCGAATCGTTGATCATGGGCATCAAAGGACTGGCGGTCTCAAGCGGCTCGGCCTGCACCTCTGCCTCGCTAGAGCCCAGCTATGTATTGCGCGCTTTGGGGCGCAGCGACGAACTGGCGCACTCTAGCTTGCGTATGACCATTGGCCGCTGGACCACCGAACAAGATATTGATTACGCGGCAGAAGCGATTCGGCAAAACGTAGAAAAGTTGCGCGAACTCTCCCCCTTGTGGGAAATGCATCAAGACGGCGTGGACCTCAGCACCATTCAGTGGGCTGCTCACTAACAGGAGAAGACGATGGCTTATTCAGACAAAGTAGTTGATCACTATGAGAACCCCCGCAATGTGGGCTCGTTCGATAAGGGCGATGACTCGGTGGGCACGGGCATGGTGGGGGCGCCCGCATGCGGTGATGTCATGAAGTTGCAGATCAAAGTCAACCCAGAAACGGGTGTGATTGAGGACGCGCGCTTTAAAACCTACGGTTGCGGCTCTGCGATTGCATCCAGCTCGCTGGTGACCGAGTGGGTCAAAGGGCGCACTCTAGACGAGGCGGCCGCACTCAAGAACAGCGAAATCGCCGAAGAGCTGGCCCTGCCTCCGGTCAAGATTCATTGCTCGATCTTGGCCGAAGACGCGATCAAAGCCGCCGTTGACGACTACCGCAAAAAGCACGTCACCGTCTAAGGATTGACCCATGAGTGTGACCCTGACAGATGCAGCAGCCCGGCACGTACACCGCTATCTGAGCCGCCGAGGCAAGGGAGTCGGCGTGCGCCTAGGTGTTAAAACCACGGGTTGCTCTGGCTTGGCCTATACGCTTGAATACGCAGACGAGCGCTCACCCGAAGACGTGGTTTTCGAAGACCAAGGCGTACAAGTCCTTGTCGATCCCAAGAGCCTTGCTTACATACAAGGGACACAGCTTGACTTCGTGCGCGAAGGGCTGAACGAAGGTTTCAAGTTCAACAACCCAAATGAACGCGATCGCTGCGGATGCGGCGAGTCTTTCCGGATCTAAAGTGGTGGCCGAGCGCGCAAATGGGCTGAGCCTTCAGTCCAACGACTTTGAGCTATTTGGCTTGAGCGAAGGTTTTGCTCAAGACCCCAAAAGCCTGGAGTCCCAGTGGAAGCGGCTTCAAGGCGAAACACACCCAGATAAATTTGCGGCGCAAGGCGCGGCAGCGCAGCGACTCAGCATGCAATGGTCGGTCCGAATCAACGAGGCGTACCAACGGCTCAAGGACCCTGTTCAAAGGGGCGCCTACCTGTGTGAGCTCAGAGGTCAGCACATTCGCGCCGAAGACAACACCGCCATGCCCCATGCATTTTTGATGCAACAAATGGAGTGGCGAGAGTCTTTAGATGAGGCAGGCGACAACGTGCCCGCACTGTTGGCTTTGTGGGGCAACACAAGTGCCACCCAAACTCAGTATTTGCTTGATTTGGCGCAGGCGCTTGACGTCGACAACGACATCGCGCGGGCAGCCGAATGTGTCAGGGCATTGATGTTTATTGACAATTTTTCGCGCTCGGTTCGCCAACGCATAGATGAACTGGACGATTGAATGGCATTGCTACAAATTTCTGAGCCCGGGCAGTCGCCCGATCCCCACCAGCGGCGGCTCACCATTGGCATCGATTTAGGCACCACCCACTCGTTGGTGGCCGCTATGCGGCACGGCAGCGCCGAGTGTTTGCCAGATTTGGCGGGTCGAGTCTTGTTGCCCAGCGCCGTGAGGTATCTGCCAGCAGGTGAGGGCACAGGGCGGCAAATTGGTCACGAGGCGTTGGCCGCGCAGGTCACCGACCCAGCCAACACCATCACGTCCGTGAAGCGCCTCATGGGGCGCAGCCGCTCCGACATTGAGCAAGTCGACCAGTTGCCTTACGTGGTGCTCGATACGCCGCAAATGGCCAGCGTGCAGACAGTGGCCGGCGTTAAATCACCCGTTGAAGTCAGTGCCGAAATTTTGGCCACTTTGAGATACCGAGCCGAAGACTCATTTGATGATGACGTGTTTGGTGCAGTCATCACGGTACCGGCATACTTTGATGACGCACAGCGCCAGGCCACCAAAGACGCGGCGCAACTTGCAGGCATTGAGGTCTTGCGCTTGATCAATGAACCCACGGCGGCCGCCATTGCCTATGGGCTAGACGAGGGTGCAGAGGGTGTCTTTGCGGTGTTTGATTTGGGCGGCGGCACGTTTGACATTTCGATACTGCGTTTGAGCCAAGGCGTGTTTGAGGTGATCGCCACTGGTGGTGACTCTGCACTGGGTGGTGACGACTACGACCGTGCAATTGCAAACTGGGCATGGCGGGCTGCGGGTGGTGACTCGGTCGAGGGCCTGCCCGACACCGACAGGGCTGTATTGATGCAGGCCGCAAGGTACGCGAAAGAGAGCCTTTCGGCATCTCAAGGCTCGGTTAATTTGCACGCTGGCTTGAGCCAAGGGCTGGTGGATGTCGTGCTCACCACCGAAGGTTTTGGTGAAATCAGCGCGCCACTCACACAACGTGCGATCAAGGTCACCAAGCGGGCCCTGCGTGACGCTGACCTGCAGATCAGCGACATTCAAGGTGTCGTGATGGTGGGTGGCTCAACGCGAATGCCTGTGGTTCGCAGTGCAGTGCGAGACTTGTTTCAGCAAGAGCCGCTCATCAACTTGAACCCCGACGAAGTCGTGGCCATTGGCGCTGCTCGCCAAGCCCATGTTTTGGCAGGCAACTCGACCGAAGAAATGCTTTTGCTCGATGTGACCCCGCTCTCGCTGGGCATCGAAACCATGGGCGGCCTGGTTGAGCGCATCGTGCCGCGCAATTCGACGATACCCACCGCCCGGGGCCAAGACTTCACCACTTACAAAGATGGTCAAACAGCACTTGCGTTGCACGTGGTTCAAGGTGAGCGCGATCTGGTTCAAGACTGTCGCAGCTTGGCGCGCTTCGAGCTTAGAGGTATTCCGCCCATGGCTGCTGGCGCAGCTCGCATTCGCGTCACATTTATGGTTGACGCCGATGGGTTGCTCAAGGTCAGTGCCACCGAGCTTGGCACGGGCATCGAAGCGTCGGTGGATATCAAGCCAAGTTATGGCCTCAGCGACGAGCAAATCGCCCAGATGCTGCAAGACAGTTTTGCCACAGCCCAAGAAGACATTCAGGCGCGCGCGCTGGTCGAGGCCAAAGTCGATGGTGAGCGCATGGTCAACGCCACGCTCAGCGCCATCGCTGCCGATGGCGATTTGTTGAGCGAAGAGTCCCGTGCGCAAATCGAAGCCGCTATCGGCAATTTACAAACGCTGTTAGCTACGTCGACGCAAGCCAGCGACATCGAGGCTGCAACAGAACAACTGGCCAAAGCCACCGAACCGTTTGCCGCAGCCCGCATGAATCAAGGCATCGCCCGCGCCTTGTCGGGTCAAAAGTTGGAGTCCCTGTGATGCCTATCATCAAAGTACTGCCCCATACAGAATATTGCCCTCAAGGGGCCGAACTAGAAGTGGCGCCCGGCACATCGATTTGCGAGGCCTTGTTGGAGAACAACATCGACATTGAGCACGCGTGCGAACTAAGCTGCGCGTGCACCACCTGTCACGTTGTAGTGCGCGAAGGTTTCGACTCACTCGGCGAGTTGGATGAGCTAGAAGAAGACTTGCTGGATCGAGCATGGGGCCTAGAGCCTCAGTCGCGGCTCAGTTGCCAGGCGATTGTTTCGATGCAAAATGTGGTGGTAGAGATCCCCAAGTACTCCATCAACCACGCCAAAGAAAACCACTGATGAGCAGACAAGTCGTACTAGACACCGAAACCACAGGCCTATCAGCAAGTGATGGCGACCGCATCATCGAAATCGGATGTGTCGAGCTATTGAATCGCAAGCTCAGTGGCAACAACTTGCACCACTACGTCAATCCCGAGCGCGAAAGCCACGAAGAAGCGCTCAAGGTGCACGGTATAAGCAACGAGTTTTTGCTTGATAAGCCCAAGTTTGCGGCGATAGCCGATGAGCTTTTGGCCTACCTGTCGGGTGCTGAACTAATCATTCACAACGCACCGTTTGATATTGGCTTTTTGAACGCCGAACTCGAGCGACTCAACCTACCCGCTGTCACGACCGTGGCATCCAACGTGATTGACACGCTGGCCATGGCCAAAGAGTTTTATCCAGGCAAGCGCAACAGTCTAGACGCTTTGTGCGAGCGATTGGGCGTTGACAACAGCAACCGAACGCTTCATGGAGCACTGTTGGATGCTGAACTGCTCGCCGACGTCTACATCGCCCTGACGCGTGGACAAGAGGCACTGCTCTCAGAAATTGCATCTGAAGAGCACCAGCATGAAACATCTGATCAGCCCGCAATCGATTTGAGCAAGTTGCAGCTGCCCGTGATTCGAGCCAGTGAAGCAGAAGGTACATTGCACGAAACCAGCTTGCGCGACATCGCCAAGCAAAGCGCAGGCGAAGTGATTTGGCAAAACTAA
>CBFIFT010000082.1:0-7797 GCA_965661935.1 Burkholderiaceae bacterium
ATCCAAAAAGCCAATTCGCCAGTAATTTTAAACTGTTAAAAGATACCGCGCAATGCCGTAAGAATAGATAAGCAAAAAAATTAAATTGACCCACTTGAGCTGGGGCTCTGTTCTTAACCATGCGCAGTAAATCCAAATCAAACAAAATGGAAAAGACAAAAACATAGTCAGCGGATACCAATCAAAAATAATTGCGACAGCGCTTACCAACCCAAGCAATAGGGCAATATTCTTCAATAATCTTTCTGTTTCTAGAGAAATTTCAGAAGGCAACAAAAATCTGAAAATTGAATTAACCACGCTGTCCATGTACTTTTATCCTCCACTTTTTTCAAATACGACTAAATTTAATAATTAAAATCAATTCCTTGCGTCACTCCCACTCAATCGTTGCGGGCGGCTTGCTGCTGACGTCGTAGGTCACCCGGTTGATGCCACGCACCTCGTTGATGATGCGACCAGAGACGCGCTTGAGTAAGTCATAGGGCAACTCGGCCCAATCGGCGGTCATGAAGTCGCTGGTTTGCACAGCGCGCAAGGCCACCACGTACTCATAGGTGCGGCCATCGCCCATGACGCCGACGCTTTTTACTGGCAAAAAGACCGCAAAGGCTTGACTGGTGAGGTCGTACCAGCTCTTGCCGCTGTTGGTCTCGATGGTGTTGCGCAGCTCTTGGATAAAGATGTGATCTGCCTCGCGGAGCATATCGGCATACTCGCGCTTGACTTCGCCCAAAATACGAACGCCCAAGCCTGGGCCTGGAAACGGGTGGCGGTAGACCATATCGGGTGGCAAACCGAGAGCAACACCCAACTCGCGAACCTCGTCTTTGAACAGATCACGCAATGGCTCGAGCAATTTGAGCCCCAGCTGCTCAGGCAGGCCGCCCACGTTGTGGTGGCTCTTGATGGTGACGGCTTTTTTGCTCTTGGCCCCGCCGCTCTCGATGACGTCTGGGTAAATCGTTCCCTGAGCCAAGAATGTGGCGCCTTTGTGGCCGCCATCGCCAGCTTTGAGCTTGGCGGCTTCGTCCTTGAACACGTCAACGAAAAGTCCACCAATGATTTTGCGTTTTTGTTCTGGTTCACTGACCCCTGCCAGTTTGCCCAAGAACAAGTCTTGCGCATCGACGCGAATGACGTTGGCATTGAGCTTGCCTTTGAACATCTCCATGACCATGTCGCCCTCTTGCAGGCGCAGCAACCCATGGTCGACAAACACGCAGGTCAACTGGTCGCCAATGGCCCGGTGAATCAGCGCTGCGGCCACCGACGAGTCAACGCCACCGGACAGGCCGAGAATCACCTCCTCGTCGCCGACTTGCTCACGAATCGCCTTGACCGCCTCTTCGATGTGGTCGCGCATGACCCAATCCGGCTTAGCGGCGCATATCTCTAGTGCGAACCGACGCAGCATCGCCACACCTTGGGCCGTGTGTGTGACTTCGGGGTGGAATTGAACCGCGTAATAGCCCCGAGACTCATCGGCCATGCCAGCGATCGGACACGCGGGCGTGCTGGCCATGAGTTTGAACCCGGGTGGCAACTCGGTGACCTTGTCGCCGTGGCTCATCCACACACGCAACATGCCATGCCCCTCGGCCGTCGAGAAGTCTTCGATGCCTGCTAAAAAGCGGGTGTGGCCATGTGCGCGCACTTCAGCGTAGCCAAATTCGCGGGTGTGCCCGCCCTCGACCTTGCCACCGAGCTGCTGCGCCATGGTTTGCATCCCGTAGCAAATACCCAATACTGGCACTTGGAGGTCCCAAACGGCGTTGGGTGCGCGGTCGGTTGTTTCTTCATACACGCTGGCATGGCTGCCGCTCAACACCACACCTTTGAGGCTGCCATCGGCTGCAAATTCGCGCACCCAATCGTCGCTCACGTCGCAGGGGTGCACTTCACAGTACACGTTGGCCTCACGGATGCGGCGCGCAATCAGTTGGGTGACTTGACTACCGAAGTCGAGGATGAGAATTTTGTCGTGTTGCATCAATAAAAAACGGGCTCTTCGCGCTTAGCACCGGCCCGTGTGTGAGTGTGGAACGAAAACCAGATTTTAGCGCCCAGATGGCGCTTACTCTACTCGGTAGTTGGGAGCCTCTTTGGTGATTTGCACATCGTGTACGTGGCTCTCACGGAAGCCGGCAGATGTGATCTGCACAAACTCGGCTTGCTCACGCATTTCGGCAACGCTGTTGCACCCACAGTAACCCATGGCCGCGCGAATACCCCCGGCGAGTTGGTAAATGATCGATACAACTGAGCCCTTGTATGGCACCCTGCCCTCGATGCCTTCGGGCACAAGCTTGTCGGTGTTGGGGTTATCGCTGCTGGCTTCTTGAAAGTACCGATCTGCACTGCCTTGCTTCATGGCGCCAATGCTGCCCATGCCTCGGTAGCCCTTGTATGAGCGGCCTTGGTACAAGATGACTTCACCGGGCGCCTCTTCGGTGCCGGCAAACATCGAGCCCATCATGATGCTGCTGGCGCCGGCGGCGATGGCCTTGGCGATGTCGCCGCTGAAGCGAACGCCGCCGTCGGCAATCAGCGGGACCCCGGTCCCTTCGAGCGCGCGCGCGACGTTGTCAATGGCCGTGATCTGTGGCACGCCCACGCCCGCCACGATGCGCGTGGTACAGATGCTGCCGGGTCCAATACCAACCTTAACGCCATCGGCACCGGCTTGTACCAATGCCAAGGCCGCTTCGCCCGTGGCGATGTTGCCGCCAATGACCTCGATGTGAGGGTAGTGCTGTTTGACCCACTTGACGCGATCTAGGACGCCTTGGCTGTGGCCATGCGCGGTGTCCACAATGATGGCATCGACGCCCGCTTGTGCCAGCGCCTCGACTCGCTCTTCGGTACCGACACCCACCCCAACAGCGGCGCCCACGCGCAAACGCCCTGCATCGTCGCGCGCAGCGTTGGGGAAGTTCAGTTGTTTGGTGATGTCTTTCACCGTGATCAGCCCACGCAACTCGAACGCATCGTTCACAACCAACAAGCGCTCGAGCTTGTGCTTGTTCAACAAGGCCTTGGCTTCTTCAGGGGTGGTGCCCTCGGGCACCGTGACCAGCCGCTCGGCGGGCGTCATGATGTCTGTGACTTTGGTGTCAAACCGCGTTTCAAAGCGCAAATCTCGACCGGTGACAATCCCAACGACCTTTTGCCCTTGGCACACCGGAAAGCCCGAAACCCCCAGCTCATCAGACAAAGCCATCACCTGGCGAACGGTGTAGTCAGGCGAGATGACCACGGGGTCGCGCAGGACACCACTCTCGTAGCGCTTGACCTTGAGGACTTGGGCTGCTTGCTCGGCTGCCGTGAGGTTTTTGTGAACGATACCGATGCCGCCTTCTTGGGCCATCGCAATGGCCAGTCTGGCCTCGGTGACGGTGTCCATTGCGGCTGACACCAGCGGCAGGTTGAGCGCAATGCCGCGCGAGAATCGGGTGGAGAGGCTGGTGTCTTTAGGCAGGACGTTGGAGTACGCGGGCACCAAAAGCACATCATCAAAGGTCAGAGCGAGACCTTGTACACGCATGGTTTTCTCCCAAAAAGCAGATTGTAACGAACCGCTCCAAGCCATTTGGGCGCAGGGCCTCTCGGGGCTCACTGACAGACAAAGCCTAGAGCTCAGTAGCCGGGCTTGGCTCCGGGGCGGCGCTTAGAAAAAAGCCCTGCCGATTTGCTGCCTTGCTTTTTGAACCGCTCGCGCCTGGCTGTTTTGGGGTCGACCAGCAAGGGCCGACTGAGCTCAAGGCGGTCGCCTGGGCCCAACCTTTCACTGAGCGAGACCTTGCGACCCCAAAGGCTCATAGACCATTCTTCGGACCGCGCAGACGCCAAGGCGCTCTTGAGCGCGTCTGGCAGCGCGTCGCCATCACTCAGCCATCCGTCAATCGCATCACCAATCGAAACATCTGGCGGCGCAGGCAAAAGATGCTGTTCGACTTGGCGAGACCGGGGCGAAAAACACAGCGCAACTTGAATCATTCAGTCGTGCCCTGCATAAACTTGGTCTGCACGTTTGACAAACGCATCGACCAAAGTGGTGGCAATTTTTTCAAAAACAGGGCCAACCACTCGCGCCAGCATTGCGCTTGAAAAATCGTATTGCAACTTGAACACGACTCGACAGGCTGGCTCTTCAGGGCTGCCCAAGTCATGAAACACCCAGTGGCCCTCTAAATGGCTGAAGGGGCCCTCGACAAGCTGCATATCGAGACGCTGGTCTTGTACTTGCGTGTTGCGGGTCACAAATGAGTGGCTCAAACCCGCCAGAGACATGCCCAAGCGTGCCGTCACCCCGTCATCATGGGCTTGCAAGACCTCGCCCGCGTCACACCAAGGTAAAAACACTGGATACGAGGGCACATCGGTCACCAATTGATACATTTGGTGCGCGCTGTGCGTGAGGAGGACGGTTTTCTCTATGACTTTCATACAATGGTCGCTTGGGCAACCGCCCATTCTAAAACCTGACTTGTGACACCATGGCCAACGCTAAACCAACAAACAAACCCAAAAAAGAGTTGCCCAGTCGCATTGCCGAAAACAAAAAGGCCCTGTTCAACTACCAAATCGAAGACCGATTTGAAGCCGGAATGGTACTCGAAGGCTGGGAGGTCAAGGCCTTGCGAGCAGGTAAGGTCCAACTCACAGATGGGTATATCGTCGTGCGCAACAGTGAGCTGTATCTCATCGGCTGCCAAATCAACCCGCTCATCAGCGCCAGCACGCACGTGCGGGCGGACACAGCGCGCACCAAAAAGCTTTTGATGCACAAAGATGAGATTGAGCGCCTGATCGGCAAAGTGGACCAGCGCGGCTTCACGTTGGTTCCACTCAACCTGCACTGGAAAAGCGGCCGTGTGAAATGCGAAATTGCGCTCGCAAAAGGCAAGGCCGAGTACGACAAACGCGCGACGATCAAAGAGCGAGAGGGCAAGCGAGAAGTCGAGCGCGCCATGAAGTCTCGGATCGGTTGAGCCTGAGCACGGCACACGGTCCAGCGCCTTGTGCACTGTCATGAATCTATGTAACAAGAGCCCTCTTTTTGATCCGCATCAAAGTAAGTTGTTGATTGAAAGGCGAAAATCTGGTTTTTGTGACCCTTGGAAAGAGCACCTGTGGAAACTTTTTTAAATGGCCTGAGCACGCCGCAAGTCTCGGTGTTGCTGGGTGTCTGCGTGGGCCTGCTGTTTGGTGTCTTCGCGCAGCGCAGCCAGTTTTGTCTGCGGGCTGCAACTGTCGAGTTCTGGCGCAAAGCCCCTGGGGTTAAGTTCTCGATTTGGCTTTACACGTTTGCCGCAGCGTTGTTGCTGGTGCAGTGGATGATTCAAAGCGAATGGCTGCAGACTGGCTCGATTCGCCAATTGGCCAGCACCGGCTCGCTGTCTGGGGCTGCGATTGGTGGCTCTCTTTTTGGTATCGGCATGATCTTGGCAAGGGGCTGCGCCAGCCGCTTGCTGGTGTTGTCCGCCACGGGCAACCAGCGCGCATTGGTCGCAGGCCTGATTGTCACGGTGGCCTCTCAAGCGTCGTTGCGTGGCATCTTGTCGCCCCTTCGAGAGGATGTATCGAGTTGGTGGTTAGTCGATGCGGCCGAGCGCAATTTGGCGTTTTATGTGCCAGACTTTGCGCCAATGGCGGTCGCTGTGCTGCTTCTTGCGCTGGCGTTTTGGCTGGGTCGCCGCAGCGGGGCAAGCCCTTGGGTGCAATTGGGCGGTATTGGCGTTGGCGCAACCATCGCACTGGGCTGGGCTGCCACGCAGTGGCACGCATCGTGGTCATTTGATGTCGTTGCCATCAAGAGCGTGAGTTTCACCGGCCCCTCTGCCGACACCCTGATGGGCGTCATCAGCGAGCCCCAGTTTCCCATGACGTTTGATATTGGCATCGTGATGGGCGTGTTTGCCGGCTCTTTTTTGGCTGCGCTGCTGGCTGGCGAGTTCAAGCTGCAAAGCTTCACCCAAGAGTCGGGCCTATCTCGCTACATCATTGGCGGTGTGCTGATGGGCTTTGGCGGTATGTTGGCGGGTGGCTGCGCCGTGGGTGCAGGTATCACCGGTGGCTCTGTCATGGCCCTGACCGCTTGGGTCGCCCTGCTCTTCATGTGGCTGGCTGCTGGCGCCACAGACGCACTGATCGACAAGCCGAAATCTGCCTAGAGCTCGGCCCTTACCCCGCTCATAACCAATGTTTGAGCGGGTGATTGGCCGCTGGCCATGGGCTGTCGAAGAACGCCGCAACTTCTTGGGCGTCGACATCGGCGATGCGTGCGGGCTGCCATTTCGGCGCGTTGTCCTTATCAATCACCAGCGCTCGGATGCCTTCGACCGTCTCGCCTTTGGCGATCGGGCGCAAGTGAAAGCAATGGCGAACCATATCTCGCTCCATGCGCAGCTCATCTTCGAGGCTCATGTGGCGCGCGCGCCTGAGCTGCTCGAGCACCACGTGCATCATCAGAGGCGAGCGCATGTTCAGGTACTTAAGGGCCTCTTGTGCCCAATCGCTAGGATGGGCTTGCAATCGCTGGGCAATCTCACCAACCGTGTCTGCACTGTAAATGGCGTTGATGGTCTCGAGCTCTTTGGCGTGCGGAGCGGGGGCGTCGATCGAATGCTCACGCACGCGGTCTTGTGCGCCTTCAGGGTTCTGTACAAACCACTGAGGCAACTGCTCCCACAATTCGACCACCGACTCTTGGGCCACCGCCACGTCTGCCAAGCCAAAAGCAACGGCATCGCCCGCACCGATGACCTGTCCACCCAAACCCAACCACTCGCCCACAAAACCCGGGCAACGGCCCAAAAAGTGGCCACCGCCCACATCTGGGAACAGTCCAATATTGGTTTCGGGCCTGGCCATTTTGGTGGTTGGCGTGACAATGCGCAGACTCGCGCCTTGACTGATGCCCATGCCACCCCCCATCACGACCCCATCCATGAATGCAATGTAGGGCTTGGGGTAGCTAAAAATCAGCTGATTGAGTGCATATTCTTCTGTGAAGAAGTCTTCAAGCGCAGGATCGCCGGCGAGCACCGCTTCGTGAAAAAAGCGAATATCACCGCCGGCGCAAAAATGGCCAAAGACCCCGTGCTTGTTGCTGCCACGGATCGCAACCGCCAGCACATTGGGATCTTCACGCCACGTCAGCAATGCCGCTGAGATGCCCCTCACCATATCCAGCGAGAGCGCGTTCAGTGCGCCGGGGCGATTCAAAGTGATCATGCCCACAGGGCCAGATTGTTCAACGATCAAGTCAGCGGTTAACGTCATATCCACACACTCAAAAATGTTCATGACCACGGCTTAGCCACCCGTGGGCGAAGCTTGAATGTATCAACCCCCGCGCTCCTCAGGCGATGCGAAAGCGACAAGCGCGCAGCGAGACGGATCGGGCGCTGCCGCGATCAGCCACTCGCTGTCAACACCGCATCAAGAATCGCGAGATGCGCGCTTGCGCTCGTGCTCTTTCAGGAACCGCTTGCGCACCCGAATGCTCTTGGGTGTGATTTCAACCAGCTCGTCGTCATCGATGAACTCGACACCGTACTCAAGCGTGAGCTCGATGGGTGGTGTGATCTTGATGGCATCTTCTTTGCCGCTGACGCGGAAGTTCGTCAGCTGCTTGGTGCGCGTGGCGTTCACCACCAAATCGTTGTCGCGGCTGTGGATACCCACCACCATGCCTTCGTAAACAGGGTCGCCAGCTTTCACAAACATGCGACCACGGTCGTCGAGCTTGCCCAGTGCGTAGGTGAAGATTTCACCATCGTCCATCGAGAT
>CBFIFT010000083.1:0-7758 GCA_965661935.1 Burkholderiaceae bacterium
ATTGCCGCTAGTCAGGGTTTCAGTATTGCCGGCGGTGGCGATACCCTCGCTGCCATTGCCAAGTACAACATGGAGGCCGATGTGGACTACATCTCAACTGGTGGTGGCGCGTTCTTGGAAGTGCTAGAAGGCAAAACCCTGCCAGCGTTCGAGGTGTTATCGCGCCGTGCCAATGGCTGATATCTAATCAAATGAAGCATAAAAAAAGCGGCCTCAATGGCCGCTTTTTTGTGAGGCTTGGCGCCTCAGGTTGTTTCGGGCTCAGGACTGGTTGCGCCCGGCGAAGTGACCGATGCAGATGCGGCTGTGACGCGCCCTTGGAAATCAGTCCAACACTTGGTGGAGTAGTCATACAGCTTGCACTTGCGTGCCGTATCGAAGTACCACTTCCAAGAAAATGGCTGAACCACAATGCGCTCAGGCAACATATTTTCGAGCTTTTGTTGCGCGTTCTTGAGTCTGTAAAGGGGCACGCTCATGTCGACGTGGTGAGCTGTGTGTTCCATGATGTGGTGCATCAAAGCACCGATTTTCATGGGGAAAGTCAGGTGCACAGTGGTCGATACGAACGGCGCTGCGCTTGACCAGGCGCGCTTGTCGTCATGCCAAGTGACTTTGACATGTGTGTGGTGACCGTACACCACGAATCCAATCATGCTGTTCCAGAACAAGAAGGGCGCGATAAAGCCCATGCCAACCGTGTTGACCACAGATTTGTCTAGCGCGTAGGCCACGGCCACAAGTGCGCCGATCCAAACCAAGCCAAACGCACTCACGAGGAGGTTGTCTTTGATGAAAACGGGGCGACGCGTGGGCATGTGCTTTTTGTTGGGCCAGAACATGCGGTTCCACCACATCTCAATCAAGTAGTACAAGCCAGGGGCCCAACCGCTGCGGTAGATGCGGTGCATCATGCGACCCATGGGCGAGAGGGCGTCAAACTCTTCCTTGGACAAGGGTACCCAGACGAAGTCGACCCCTTTGAGGTTGGTGTAGCCGTGGTGTACGACGTTGTGGCCGACTTCCCAGAGGCTGTAGGGGGTGAGCGAGGGCAAAAATGCCAAGCGACCCACGACGTGGTTCGCGCGCCTATTCGGCGTGAGGCTTTGGTGGCAGGCATCGTGGCCAATGATGAAAAGCCTCCCAATGACAAAGCCTGCAGCCAAGCCGCACAGCAGCTGCAGCCACCAAGCTTGAAAAGCCACCGCGCCGACGATCAATGCGCCGAACAGCACGTAGTCAAGGCTTAGCAGTGCATAAGCGTGCCAA
The DNA here is from genome assembly GCA_965661935.1 of Burkholderiaceae bacterium. GTDB lineage: Bacteria > Pseudomonadota > Gammaproteobacteria > Burkholderiales > Burkholderiaceae_C > RS62. Next base: position 1,270 of record CBFIFT010000083.1, read on the forward strand.
TGCGTCCTTTGAGCCAGCGGTGCGAGCCATTGCCGAATGTACTTTCGGTGTGGCATCTCTTGTTCAGGGGATATTGGCTGATCGTGTGGTGTGGGTGCAGTCATATTCGGTTGTCCTAGTGGGCCCCGCGGCCCTGCCGTCCAATTTTAACGGCTGTGTGTTGGGGTGATCTGATCTGAATCAAAAGGGCAGATCGAGTTGTAAGGGGCTCAGCAGGCAATAAGTGGGTCATATGCGGTCACAGACCGAGCCTGAAAACTTGTTCTGCGAATGTAACAAATTTCAACAATAATCCGAACCCACGCTGCAATCCGCAGTGATTGCAAGGATATTTCGATGCCCAGCAGAGCCACCAAAATCGTCGCCACACTCGGCCCCGCCTCGCAAAGCCCAGACATGCTCGAGGCAATATTGCGTGCCGGTGTCAATGTCGTGCGCCTGAACTTCTCCCATGGTACGGCTCAAGACCACCAAGACCGAGCCCAACTGGTGCGTGAAATTTCTCACAAACTCGGGCGCGAAGTGGCCATCATGGCTGATTTGCAGGGGCCCAAAATTCGGGTAGGCAAGTTTGAACAAGGCAAGGTTGAATTGGTCAATGGTCATTCGTTCTTGCTTGATGCGGCCCGAGACGCCCTAGGGGACGAATCTGCGGTGGGCTTGGATTACAAAGAGTTGCCCCGCGACGTCAAGCCAGGTGACACGTTGCTGTTGAACGACGGCTTGATCGTTTTGGAAGTCACGAAGGTGCATGGCGCGCAAGTTCACACGGTTGTCAAGGTGGGTGGTGAGTTGTCTAACAACAAAGGCATCAACAAGCAGGGCGGTGGTTTGTCTGCCCCTGCCTTAACGGCCAAGGACATGGACGACATCAAGACTGCGATGGCTTTGAAAGCCGATTACGTTGCGGTGAGTTTCCCCAAGTCAGCGACAGACATGGAGTTGGCCAGGCAACTCTGCCATGTGGCCGGTGCGGCCCATGACCACAAGCCGGGCTTGATTGCAAAAATCGAGCGCGCCGAAGCCATCCCCGAATTGGAAGCGATTTTGCGGGCGTCCGACGGCATCATGGTTGCGCGTGGTGATTTGGCCGTAGAGGTGGGCAACGCCGCGGTTCCTGCTTTGCAAAAGCGCATGATCCGCCTCGCCCATCAGCACGACAAAGTGGTCATCACTGCGACCCAAATGATGGAGTCCATGATCCAAAACCCAGTGCCCACACGCGCTGAGGTCAGTGATGTGGCCAACGCGGTATTGGACGGTACAGATGCGGTGATGCTCAGTGCTGAGACGGCGGCTGGTAAATACCCCCTGGAGACGGTGCGAGAGATGGCCGCAATTTGTTTGGCCGCGGAAGCCGCTCATGACGCTGAACTGCATCTAGACATTGATCACAAGACGTTTCGCCGCATTGACCAATCGATTGCCATGGGCGCTTTGTTTACCGCGCACTACTGTGGGGCCAAGGCGATCGTGGCTCTGACGGACTCGGGTTCAACAGCCTTGTGGATGAGCCGATTCAATGTGCCTGTGCCTATTTATGCCATCACGTCCCGCGTGAGTGCTCAAAGGCGCATGGCCATTTTTCGCAACGTGCGCCCATTGTTGATGGATACCAGTGCCGACCGTGACACCGCCCTCAGTGACGCAGAAAAGCACTTGAAGGCTCGCGAGATTGTGCAGTCTGGCGACATTTACGCCATCACATGCGGGGAGCCCATGGGCTCGCCGGGTGGCACGAATATGCTCAAAATGTGCCGAGTCAGCTGAGACAGCGTCACTGTGCTGATCCTTTGATTCGACACCTCGCCCTGCGAATGGGCGTGCTGCGCAATGGCTTCGCTATGGCTTGGGCGCACACGCCAAGCTAAGCAAGGCGAGTTACCGGTTGGTTACAAGCCAAAGCGCATGAGCCTGGCAAGCAGGTAGGTGGCGCTTGGCCGAGAGGTACTGAGCGCCGCCCACAACCCGTGTGCGGTTTGGTTCAACGCCGATTCAAAATGGCCATGGTGATGCGTGACACACACACCAGCTGCTCTTGTTCGTTGTGGATGTGTATTTCCCAGATTTGGCTCGACGCACCTCTGTGCAGGGGCCTTGCAATGCCATGAACCCAGCCAGAACGCACTGCGCGCACATGATTGGCGTTGATTTCTTGACCGGCACACCATTGTTTTTCGGGGTCTAAGGTGGTGGCTGTGGCCATCGAACCGAGTGTTTCAGCCAACAAAACCGATGCGCCGCCGTGCAACAAGCCCATGGGTTGTTTGGTGCGGTGATCCACCGGCATTCGGCCTTTCAAGAAATCGTCGCCGATCTCTGTGAACTCGATACCCAGGCTCTCAATGGCCGTGCCTTTGCTGCGTTGCGCAAGATCATTCAGGTGAGGGGTGTTGAACCAAATGCTCATGGGTTGGACAGCCTTTAGCGAAAGTCAAAAAAGCCGATTGGGCGACACCGCAGTGTAAAACGCCCATCGATCGGTTGCGTGTACCGAGGCGACGGCTGTGGCTCCGTGCGGTTCGCAGCGTCAGTTTGGCGCCGACAATGGGCGGCTAAAATACAAAGTTACCAAGCCGTTACATATCAAAAATGTATCGATTTGAACGCATCCACCAGCCTCAACCAAAGGACCCTCATCATGGCTTTAGTCTCAATGCGCGAATTGCTCGATCACGCTGCCGAAAATGGATACGGCATCCCAGCCTTTAATGTGAACAACCTAGAGCAAGTCCAAGCTGTGATGGCAGCGGCAGACGAGACGGGTGCGCCAGTGATTTTGCAGGCCAGTGCGGGTGCTCGAAAGTATGCAGGCGAGAGCTTCATCAAGCATCTGATTCAAGCTGCCATTGAGGCATACCCGCATATCCCACTGGTCATGCACCAAGACCACGGGCAAACGCCTGCGATTTGCCAGGGTGCAATCGACCTTGGATTCTCTTCGGTGATGATGGACGGATCACTGGAGGCCGACGGCAAAACACCGTCCAGCTTTGACTACAACATTCAGGTAACCCGAGAAGTCGTTGAACTGGCCCATCGCGTCGGCGTGACCGTCGAGGGTGAATTGGGCTGCTTGGGGTCTTTAGAGACCGGCGAGGCGGGGGAAGAGGATGGCATCGGCGCCGTCGGCAAGCTGGACCACGACGCCTTGCTGACTGACCCCGAGCAAGCGGCTGAGTTTGTCAAAGCCACGGGTCTGGATGCTTTGGCCATCGCTATTGGTACCAGCCATGGTGCATACAAGTTCACCCGCAAGCCCACTGGTGACATTTTGGCGATCAGCCGGGTCAAAGAAATCCATGCCCGCATCCCCAATACCCATTTGGTCATGCATGGCTCGAGCAGTGTGCCGCAAGAGCTTTTAGAGATCATCCGTGCGCATGGCGGCAAAATGAAAGAAACCTACGGCGTGCCAGTTGAAGAAATTCAAGAGGCTATCAAGCACGGGGTGCGCAAGATCAACATCGACACGGACATTCGCTTGGCGATGACCGGTGCGGTGCGGAAATTCCTAGTTGAAAACCCTGAAAAATTTGATGCCCGCGAGTGGTTGAAGCCTGCCAGAGAAGCTGCCCAGGCGATCTGCCGCCAGCGTTACTTGGAGTTCGGTTGTGAGGGGCAGGGCTCAAAAATAAAGGGTGAAGCGCTGTCTGTTGTGGCTGCTCGCTATGCTCGTGGAGAGCTTCAACAGCGGGTGCAATAACCCCACAGAGTGATATCCCTAGGGTTGGGGTTTTCGTGTCATTTTCGAGTAAGCTAATGCGCTGAATTCAAAATAACTCGGAGACAACACATGGCAGAAACAGACATGGCACGCCCTTGGTTGAACGCTTACCCCAAAGAGGTTCCGGCTGATATCGACGTCAACCAGTTCAGCTCGCTGGTTGAACTGATGGACACCGGCATGAGCAAGTATGCGGACCGAATCGCGTACACGTTCATGGGCGCTGATTTCACCTTTGCGCAAATTGATGAGGCCTCTGCCGCAATGGCGGCCTACTTTCAGTCGCTGGGCCTCAACAAAGGCGACCGCATCGCGATCATGATGCCCAACGTGCCTCAGTATCCAATTGCAGTGGCCGCGGTGTTGAGGGCTGGCTATGTGGTGGTCAACGTGAACCCGTTGTACACGGTTCGCGAACTCAGGCATCAGCTGATCGATTCGGGCGCACAAGCCATTGTCATCATCGAAAACTTTGCGGCCACTTTGCAAGCGTGTATCGCTGACACAGGTGTCAAGCACGTGGTGCTGGCGGCCATGGGTGACCGACTTGGTGCCCTGAAAGGGTTGCTGGTGAACACCGTGGTGCGCAAAGTCAAAAAGATGGTGCCAGAGTTTTCATTGCCGGCAGCGGTGCGCTTCAACGATGCGTTGGCGCGAGGCAGCAAAATGAAGTGGACCCGCCAGACGCTGGGCCCAGATGACGTGGCTGTTTTGCAGTACACAGGCGGCACCACAGGCGTATCTAAGGGTGCAGTCCTGTTGCATCGAAACGTGTCTGCGAACCTTTTGCAGTCCGAGGCTTGGAATGCACCCGCACTCAAAGACATGCCACCAGGTGAGCAACTGGTGAGCGTTTGCGCGCTGCCGCTGTATCACATCTTTGCTTTCACCATCAACATGATGCTGGGCATGCGCATGGGTTGGCGCAATATTTTGATCCCCAACCCACGCGACTTGGGGGGGGTGCTGAAAGAGTTGTCCAAATACAAGGTGCATTCGTTCCCAGCCGTGAATACCCTGTTCGGAGGCCTTGCCAACCACCCAGACTTTGACAAAGTCGACTGGAGCCACCTGCGCGTGAGCTTGGGCGGCGGTACGGCCGTGCAAAGCGGTGTGGCCAAGCTCTGGTTAAGCAAAACGGGGTGTCCAGTTGTCGAGGGCTATGGCTTATCAGAGACATCCCCAAGTGCCAGCTGCAACCCGACAGATAGCAAAGAATTCAGCGGCACCATCGGCATCCCGCTGCCCAACACCTACATGAAGATTCTGGATGACGATGGAAATGATGTGCCGCTGGGGGAACCCGGCGAGATCGCCATCAAGGGCCCGCAGGTGATGGCTGGCTACTGGCAGCGCCCAGACGAAACCGCCAAGGTGATGACTGCGGATGGCTACTTCAGGTCCGGTGACGTTGGCGTGATGGATGAACGTGGCTACTTCAAGATCGTCGACCGCAAGAAGGACATGATTTTGGTTTCGGGGTTCAACGTGTATCCCAACGAGATCGAAGAAGTGGTCTCTAATCTCGACGGTGTGCTCGAGTGTGCTGCGGTTGGGCAGCCCGATGAGCATTCGGGTGAGGCCGTCAAGCTGGTGGTGGTTGCCAAGAGTGATGCGCTCACCGAGCAAGCCGTGCGCGACCACTGTAGGGCCAACCTCACTGGTTACAAGCAGCCCAAAGTGGTTGAGTTCCGCGCTGAACTACCCAAGACACCCGTGGGTAAAATTTTGCGACGCGAGCTGCGCGGCTAAACCCGCCATCCGCAAAAAAAGCAACCCTCGGGTTGCTTTTTTTATTTGAGCCAACCTCTTTTTCGAAAATACAGCATTGGGATCACGGCAGATGCCACCATCAGTGAGAGCGCAAACGCATAGCCGTATTCCCATTGAAGTTCGGGAATGAACCGAAAATTCATGCCGTAAAGGCTGGCGACCAAAGTGGGTGGAAGCAGACAAACGCTGGCCACGGAGAAGATTTTGATGATCTTGTTTTGATTGATGTTGATGAAACCGACGGTGGCATCCATCAAGAAGTTGATCTTTTCAAACAAAAATGCTGCATGGCTATCCAAGCTATCCAAGTCGCGCAAGATTTGCCTCGCGTCTTCGAATTGCTCCGCAGAAAGCAAGCGCGTTCGCATCATGAAGCTAACCCCCTTGCGAGTGTCCATCACGTTGCGGCGAATGCGCCCTGACATGTCTTCGCTTCTGGCGATGGCCGCCAAGACTTGACCTGCCGTGTCGTCGGTCACTTCGGCGGCCAACACGGTCTTGCTGACGTTGTCGAGCTCGTCGTTGATTTCTTCCAAAGTGTCGGCCGAATACTCTGCGTCTGCATCGAATAGCATGAGCAAAACATCTTTGGCGTCTTCAATCAGTCCGGGCATGCGCCGCGCACGCAGCCGCAAAAGTCTCAACACGGGGACGTCTTCTTGGTGAATCGAGAACAAGACGCCATGGCTGCGCTCGCTTCCGCTGCCGCGGTTCAGCACAAACGCTACCCGAGCGGTGTGTGGGTCGTCTTCATCAGCGATCAAGAAGTCCGAACGGATGTGCAACTCGCCGTTTTCTTCTTCGTAAAAGCGCGCGGACTCTTCAATGTCCTCGGCCATGACGTCATCTGGGATTGACAACCCATAGTAGGCTTTGACCCACTGGGTCTCAGCTGCGGTGGCATCGTCTAAATCGACCCAAATGGGCTTGAATTTCTCCAAATCTGCGAGAGACTCGATTTCTTCTTGGTAGAGGCGACCGTTCGCCAG
>CBFIFT010000084.1:0-7693 GCA_965661935.1 Burkholderiaceae bacterium
CCTGTCACCTTGATTGTGGATGACGTTGAGGTCATTGCCCAGCCCGCTGAGCGTCAACGCTATGACGATGCGATTGCCATTTTGCGCACGGGTGATTACGCTGGGGCGCAGCGCAAACTAGAGGGTTTCTTGGCCGCTTTCCCTGAAAGCGGCTACAAGCCCAGCGTGTTGTTCTGGCTTGGCAATGCTCAGTACGCTGCGCAATCTTTCAAGGGCGCTCAGGAAAGTTTCAAGACCTTGATCGAAGGTTTTCCCCTGCACACGCGGGTACCTGAGGCCAAGCTTGCACTGGCCAACTGCCAGCTAGAGCTGAAAAACCCGAAAGGTGCCAAGGCGACTTTGCAAGAATTGGTGCAATCTGCACCCGATTCAGAGGCCGCGCAAGCTGCACTGCAACGGTTGCAGGTGCTGCGTTGACAGCCACCCGCGCAGCGCAACGCGGCTGATATTCTTTCTCATTCAACATGCAAGATTCAGATATAGCGGCGCTGTCGCTCACGGTGCTGTGGGCAGCTTTCTCGGTTTCGGTTTTTTTCGGCTGGGTGCTACAGCGAACCCAGTTTTGCACCATGGGCGCCATCAGTGACGTCGTCAACATGGGCGACAAGAGCCGCGCAACCACCTGGCTGCTGGCCGCGCTGACCGGCTCGGTCGGTTTGTGGGCTTTGGCTGCGCTGGGTTGGTTAGATGTTGGTCATAGCATTTATGCCTCAGGTCGCATCATTGTCTTGAGTGCACTGATCGGTGGCGCATCATTTGGGTTCGGTATGGTTTTGGCATCTGGATGCGGCAGCAAAACCTTGGTGCGAATAGGTGGCGGCAGTCTCAAGTCGTTGGTGGTATTCGCGGTCATGGGTTTGTCCGCCTATGCTGCGCTGCGCGGTATCACGGCCTCGTTCCGAGTCAGCTATCTAGACCCAGTTGCGCTGCATTTTGATTCAGCACTGTTGCCTCAGATGCTTGCCACAGCCCTGGGGATGACCGCTTCGCAGGTTGGCCTGGCGTTGGCGGTCGCCTTGTTCGCGATCGCTTGGCTATGGGCCATGAGATCAGCTGAGTTTCGCGCGTCTTCTGGTCCTTGGAGTGCAGTGGGCATCGGGCTATGCGTCACTTTGATGTGGTACGTCAGCGGCCATTTGGGCTATGTGGCGGAGCACCCTCAAACCCTTGAGGAGGCCTTTCTCGCCACCAACACGAACCGCATGGAAGGGTTGACCTTCACCGCACCCATGGCGTACACACTGCATTGGCTGATGTTGTACAGCGACGCTTCCAACCACTTAACATTAGCCATTGTCAGCGTGATGGGCGTGATTGTTGGTTCTGCCATTGAAAATTGGCGCAGCGGTAGCTTTCGTTGGGAAGGTTTTGCAGGGACACAAGACACGACATTGCATCTGTTTGGGGCCCTGTTGATGGGTTTTGGCGGCGTGACCGCAATGGGCTGCACAGTGGGACAAGGCCTATCAGGCATCGGCACGCTGAGCTTGAACAGCCTGATTGCCGTCATTGGCATCATCGCGGGTGCGGTGGGTGGACTCAAGTTTCAACTTTGGCTGTTGATGCGCGATGATTGACGCAACGCTGCCCGAAGAACGGTTTCAGCGCCGGTTTGGTGGCACGCAGCGCTTATTCGGCAGCGACGCTGCCTCAATCTACGGCGGTGAGGTGTGGGTGGTCGGCGTTGGTGGTGTAGGCTCTTGGGTTGCAGAGGCTTTGGCCCGCATGGGCGTGGCGCGGCTACGTTTGTTTGATATGGATCACGTCGCCGAGTCGAACCTCAATCGACAGATTCATGCCACCGAAGAGAGCATTGGCATGTCCAAGGTCCAAGCCATGCGCGAGCGGATTCACCGCTTCCACCCCGATTGCGACGTCACGGCAATTGATGAGTTCGTCACACCCGAAAACTGGCCAGCGCTGGCACAGGGCGCCCAGGAAAGAGCAGTCGTGGTCGTGGATGCGTGCGATCAATTGCGCTCTAAAGTTGCAATGGCTGCTTGGGCGAGGGCAACGCGATGTCCACTCATCACGGTGGGCGCTGCGGGTGGCAAGCGGCGTGCCCAAGATGTTGAAGTCTCTGATTTGGGACACGTGACACACGACCCATTGTTAGCCAAGTTGCGTTATGAGCTGCGGCGCCACCATGGTGCGCCGCGTGATGGCAAGTTGGGCGTGGTTTGTGTATTTAGTCGTGAAACGGTGCAGGCTTCGCAGCAGGAATCCAGTGACGAGCAAACGGATCACAGCCTGAATTGCCATGGCTACGGTTCTGCGGCAACCGTGACTGGCACTTTTGGTTTGGTAGCAGCCTCGATTGCGATTGAGCAATTGATTGCAACAGAGCGGCGCTCGCGTCAATTGAGTCAAAAAAATTGAGAGGGGGCTTTAAACCCGGGCTGATTTGACGCTATAATTTGAGGCTTCACGGAACAAAGCAGATGCTTGGTTAAAGTGATCGGGTCGTTAGCTCAGCTGGTAGAGCAGCGGACTTTTAATCCGTTTGTCGTGGGTTCGATCCCCGCACGACCCACCAAAATACAAAAAAGGACTCGCTTGTCGAGTCCTTTTTTCGTTTGTAGGCGGTGGCTTGGTGAGATGGCAGGCGAGGGCGCTCAACCTCAGTTCTGTTGGCGCTTCGCAGAATCACCTTCAAGCAGCAAGTCAGACATCCACGAGCTGAAAATTAGGCCCCACCGCAGCGGCTGTTCACCCCGCGCAACATGAGCAGTTGCGCTCAGCCCGTGTGGACTGAACACCCCTGAATTGATGAGCAATACGATTGGCGACGCGACCTCAATCTGTCTCAGCCATGCCGCCGACCACGTGACTGAAGCCACCATCGACATAAGTGATCTCTGCCGTCACACCGCCAGCCAAGTCGGAGAGCAAAAACGCAGCGACGTTGCCGACGTCTTCAATGGTGACGTTGCGACGAATCGGTGCGGTTTGCGCAACCACATTCAAAATCTTTCCAAAACCCTTGATGCCGCTGGCGGCCAATGTTTTGATGGGGCCTGCACTGATGCCGTTGACGCGCACACCCTTGGGGCCCAATGAGTCTGCCAAGTAGCGCACGGATGCTTCAAGGGATGCTTTTGCCAGGCCCATGGTGTTGTAGTTGGGGACCACCTTGAGTGCACCCAAATAGCTCAAGGTGAGCAGTGCTGAGTTGGGGTTGAGCATCGGCAATGCGCTCTTGGCCATTGCCGGAAAACTATAAGCGCTGATGTCATGCGCGACCTTGTAGCCCTCGCGGCTGAGGCCCTCCAAGAAGTCGCCAGAAATGGCTTCTCGCGGCGCAAAGCCAATGGCATGGACAAACCCATCAAATTGCGGCCAGGTCTCTTTGAGTGCAGCGAACATGGCTTCAATTTGTGCGTCATCTCCGACGTCGCAATCAAATACCAGGTCAGAGTCAAACTCTTTTGCGAATTCTGTGATGCGGTCTTTGAATCGCTCGCCCACGTAGCTGAAAGCCAGCTCGGCACCTTGTGCGTGGCAGCTCTTGGCGATGCCGTAGGCGATAGAGCGGTTAGACAGGACCCCAGTGATCAAAAGCCGCTTGCCAGACAAAAAACCTTGGTTGTTGTTCATAAAAACTCCACAGAAAATAAACGCAATCGATTGTCGCATGACCCAAGGGCAGAAGCCGCCATAATCTAGACCTTCAAACTTGGACGGGGAGCAAATGTGCGAAAACCCATTGCATTGACTGCCAGTGGCGAGCGACGCGTGAAACTCAGCGCGGTTTTGTATTGGCTTGGTGCGGGCTGGCGCGACTTGTGGCGTCACCCTTTGCCCGGCCTGCTGCACGGTTTCGCATTCGTGCTGGTTGGGTGGGCATTGCTGTTATTCGCAGCCGACAAGTTCTGGTTGCTCGCTGGTGCGTACTCGGGGTTTTTGATCGTGGCTCCGGTGGCTGTCACCGGCTTATACGAGATCAGCCGGCGCTTGGGCATGGGGCACAAAATGACGCTGCGCCAGGTCGTCGCGGTTTGGCGCGGTGCCGATCGGCGGTTGGTCGCGTTTGGCTTGTTTTTGGGTTTGGCCGGGTCTGGCTGGGTTTTGACATCGGCGGGGCTGATCACGTTGTTTGCAGAGCAACCTATTCAGAAACCCTTGGATTTTTTGCGCCATGTGGTGTTGGGATCCGAGGGGTGGCTGTTCAGCGTTTGGCTGTTCATGGGAGGGGTCCTGGCTGCGCCTATGTTTGCCTCTAGCGTGATTTCTATTCCCATGCTGCTTGATAAGCCAGTTTCGCTGCGTCAGGCGCTGAGCGTGAGCTGGGTGGTGTGCAGCAGTCACCCCGATGTGATGGCGTTGTGGGCCTTCATTCTGATGGCACTCGTTGGGCTAGGGATGCTATCTGGTCTATTGGGCTTGGTGGTCATCGTGCCCTGGTTGGCCCACGCGAGTTGGCACGTATACCGTGAGTTGGTGCCCGCTAATATGATCGATCCGGTTGCTGGTTCTCAGACGCCAGGGGGGCGCGATGGAAGCTAACCTGGTGTTTGGGTTGAGTGAAGCCCAGATTGCTCAATATGGGCTGAGTGTCGGCGTGTCGGCGTTTATTTTGTACATGCTGTTCATCGTGCTCAATTTGGCGCGCGAATCCAAAGCCGGCAAGTTTGGTACTTTCATATTGTTTTTTGTATTGAGCTTGGGTATGTTGGGGTTCATTGCCAAGAGCGTGATTCAATGGGTGCTAGAGAGCCAAGCGCTGGGCTGATTGGGCGAATTGGGTTTAAAAGTCGTTGTTTCTATTCAATTTTGGGCTATAATCTTGGGCTAGCAACCAAGTGCAATGGGCGGCAAATTTACCGCCCATTTTTTTTGCCATTTCGTATTACAACTGCTTCAAAAAAGCATGGGGTGGGTATGAGCGAATGCTCAGACGCGGAGTGGCCTGGTGGGGTCATGGCCTTGTTCTTTGGAGCAACGCCGGCTGTCTGTTTCAAGGGCGGTGACTTCAAAGGCAGTTGGTTGCGCAGGATTTCAGGGCGTGTGAGCGCGGAATGATTTTTGGTGTGAGAGGTTAAGCAAGGCGATGGGTTGGCAAGAGGCGGTCGAATCGACTGTGACTGGAATGGGTTATGACTTGGTGGAAGTGCAGCGCACGGCCGGTGGGTTGTTGCGCATCACCATCGATATGCCATTCACCAAAGGCCAAACGGCTGAGCCTGTCACCGTTGAAGACTGCGAGGCGGTGACGCGTCAGCTCCAGTACCTGTTAGAGGTTGAGGGTGTTGACTACAAGCGACTAGAGGTCGGCTCACCTGGGATTGATCGCTTGCTGCGTCATGAGGCCGACTTGGATCGTTTTGAGGGCGAGCTCATTGATGTGACCTTGCGCGAGCCCATGGGGGCTGACGCCGGTGTTTACGCTAACCGAAAGAAGTTTCGAGGCACGCTTGAGCGGAATGAGTCCGGCGCAGGTTGGCGGGTGGTTTGGACCGATGCGCCGCCGCGCAAGCCCGGTGCAAAGGTAAGCAAGCACGCCAAGCCTTTGCCAGTGCAGGCTTTGGATTTTGAGTGGGGCGAAGTGCGCGAAGCGCGCTTGGCCGATGTGGTGGATTTCAAAGGGCGCCAAAGTCGGGCCCATGAATTGAGTGATGACGGTGCTGCCGGTTTGCCGGGCGAGTCATTGAATGTTGAGTGACGAAAGGCGTTTTGAGATGAATCGCGAAATGTTGATGTTGGTGGATGTGATCGCCCGTGAAAAGGGTGTCGAGCGCGACGTGGTGTTTGCGGCTGTGGAGGCTGCGCTGGCTTCCGCAACCAAAAAAGAGTACCCCGAAGGCGTTGAGATTCGCGTAGCCATTGATAAAGATACTGGCGAGAGCGAAACCTTCCGTCGCTGGCTGGTCGTCCCTGATGAGGACGGGCTCCAAAACCCTGAGGGCGAAGAGCTGCTCACAGATGCGCGCGATGAAATCCCCGACATTGAAGTGGGCCAGTACATCGAGGAGACTGTTGATTCTGTGCCGCTTGGGCGCATTGGCGCCATGGCCGCTAAGCAAGTGATTTTGCAAAAGGTTCGCGAGGCAGAGCGTGAGATGCTCCTCAACGACTTCATGGCCCGTGGCGAAAAGATTTTGGTCGGCAGTGTCAAGCGCTTGGACAAGGGCGACGTCATTGTGGAAAGCGGTCGCATCGAAGGCCGTTTGCGTCGCAACGAAATGATCCCCAAAGAGAACTTCCGGCCTGGCGACCGTGTGCGTGCCCAGATCATGGAGGTCGATCCCACCTTGCGCGGCGCGCCGATTTTGCTCTCGCGCGCGGCGCCAGAGTTCATGATCGAGTTGTTCTCGCATGAAGTACCCGAGATTGAGCAAGGCTTGCTCGAGATCAAGTCCTGCGCAAGAGACGCGGGCTCGAGAGCGAAAATCGCTGTTGTGTCACACGACGCGCGCATCGACCCCATCGGTACTTGCGTGGGTGTGCGCGGCTCGAGGGTGAACTCGGTGACCAATGAGCTGGGTGGCGAGCGTGTAGACATTGTCCTATGGAGTGATGACCCAGCACAGTTTGTGATCGGTGCGCTCGCACCGGCCAACGTGAGTTCTATCGTTGTTGACGAAGAGCGCAGCACCATGGATGTGGTGGTCGACGAAGAAAACTTGGCCATGGCCATCGGTCGCGGCGGTCAAAACGTGCGGCTGGCCTCCGAGCTCACGGGATGGCGAATCAACATCATGACCGCCGACGAGTCGGCTCAGAAGCAAGCCGAAGAGTTGGGTAGCGTGCGCGAGCTGTTCATGAGCAAGCTTGACATCGATGAAGATGTTGCGGACATCTTGATCGAAGAGGGCTTTGCCAGTTTGGAAGAGATTGCGTATTTGCCCATTCAAGAAATGCTCGAGATTGAAGCCTTTGACGAAGACACGGTCAACGAGCTGCGTGCTCGAGCCAAAGACGCTTTGCTAACGCTTGACTTGGCGCGCGAAGAAAGCATTGAGGACGTGTCTCAAGATTTGCGCGATCTTGAGGGTGTCACGGTTGAAATGGTGTCTGCGTTGGCTGGTGCCGACATTCACACTCGAGACGATTTGGCCGATTTGGCCACAGATGAGTTGTGCGAAATCACTGGGCAATCCCCTGATGAGGCACAAGCATTGATCATGCGAGCGCGGGCGCATTGGTTCACGGATGACGAGTCAGCCGAGTAACTGAACCTGAAACTTCCCGGAGCGCTTGTAGGAGAAAGAGAAACATATGTCCAAAACCACCGTCGCAGAACTCGCCACCGAATTGCACAAAACCACCGATTCCCTGCTTGAGCAGTTGGCAAGCGCGGGCGTTGCAAAAGCCGGCGCGACAGACGTGGTGTCTGAATCTGACAAAAAAACCCTGCTGGAACACTTGCAAGCAAGCCATGGTGCCAGCACGGGTCGCAAGAAGATCACCCTCACGAAAAAGACCACCTCTGAAATCCGCCAGGCCGACGCGCAGGGCAGGGCCAGAACCATTCAGGTCGAGGTGCGCAAGCGCAGAACGTTGGTGCGTAGAGACGATGACTCTGCAACCACTGCAGCTGCTGAAGCCGCCGCTGCCGAAAAAGAAAAAGAGTTGAAGCAGCGCGAGGCTGCGGCAGAGGCTGAGGCCCAAGCGATCAAGGCACAAGAGGCCGAGCTCGCAGCGGCTCGCGAAGCGGCGCAAGCTGAGCGTGCGGCCGCTAGGGCCAAGGCCG
>CBFIFT010000085.1:0-7613 GCA_965661935.1 Burkholderiaceae bacterium
TAAGTCCAAGCATGGTCCCACACCGGAACGCCATGCACCTCACAAAACGGGACACGGCTTGCGCGCAATGCCGTTTTGATATTCGCAGACGGCTGATTGGCTCGGTTGTGCCTGCAATTCATGCAGTTATCGGTTCCACCGTTTGGCATCTTGGGTTACTCCGCACCCCACAGGGCGACATTGACTTGAATCGAATCGCGCGCGCCTCAGCCGCAGCGCCGTGTCATGGTAGCAACTCGGGTTGTTGCTGCCATACCCTGCGCTCTTGCATTGGGTGAGCGCCACCCAATTAACAAAGGTCAAAATCCCGATTGAGAATTGATTTGATTGATGAATGAAAACAAAAAACCCCTCACCGTTGCCAGTGAGGGGTTTTGTTTTGGCGGAGCGAGAGGGATTCGAACCCTCGATGCAGTTTTAAGCCGCATACTCCCTTAGCAGGGGAGCACCTTCAGCCTCTCGGTCATCGCTCCTGAAGCCGCATATTATGCCACGGCTTAAACCTGATCTAAGCCGTCAGTTTGGTCTAGGTCAAATGCTTTGTGCAGTGCGCGCACGGCCAACTCCATGTACTTTTCGTCGATGACCACAGACACTTTGATCTCAGAGGTTGAGATCATTTGGATGTTGATGCCTTCGGCGCTGAGGCTTTCAAACATTTTGCTGGCCACGCCTGCGTGGCTGCGCATGCCGATGCCGACGATGCTGACTTTGCAGATCTTGGGGTCGCTGATGATTTCGCACTCGCCAAGCTGGGGCGCAACGTCGTTTTGCAGCACGTCTAGCGCTTTGCCTAGGTCGTTGCGATGCACGGTAAAGCTGAAATCGGTCATGCCGTTTTTTGACAGGTTTTGAATGATCATGTCGACTTCGACGTTGGCCTGCGAGACAGCGCCTAAGATTTTGTAGGCGATGCCTGGGGTGTCTGGCACACCCAAGAGCGAAATCTTGGCTTCATCGCGGTTGAATGCAATACCTGAGACGACGGCTTGTTCCATGTTGACGTTTTCCTCAATCGTGATGAGCGTGCCAGAGGCCGCTTCTTCTGCTAAATCGATATCCCATGGCGTGAAGCTAGAGAGCACGCGCACGGGCATTTTGTATTTGCCTGCAAATTCGACCGAACGGGTCTGCAACACTTTGCTGCCCAAGCTGGCCATCTCGAGCATTTCTTCAAAGCTGATGCGGCTCAGGCGCCTGGCCTCGGCCACCACCCGTGGGTCGGTGGTGTAGACGCCGTCGACGTCGGTGAAGATGAGGCACTCGTCGGCCTTGAGCGCCGCTGCCACGGCCACGGCTGAGGTGTCAGAGCCGCCGCGCCCCAGCGTGGTGATGTTTTGGTTGGCGTCGATGCCTTGAAAGCCTGTGATGATGACCACGCGCCCGGCCTCTAGGTCACGGCGCACGCGGCTGTCGTCTATCGATTCGATGCGTGCCTTGGTGTAGGCTGAGTTGGTTTTGATGGGGACTTGCCAGCCAGCGTAGCTCACGGCGTCTATGCCCTCGGCTTGCAGCGCGATGGCGAGCAAACCCACCGATACTTGCTCGCCCGTAGAGGCAAGCATATCGAGCTCTCGCTGGTAAGCGGCTGAGGGCTTGGCGGGCTCTAGCTCTTTGGCGAGCCCCAAGAGCCGGTTGGTTTCGCCTGACATGGCAGAGGGCACGACCACCATTTGGTGGCCGGCTTTGGCCCATTTGGCGACGCGCTTGGCGACCAAGCCAATGCGCTCGGTCGACCCCATCGAGGTGCCGCCGTATTTGTGAACGATCAATGCCATGTGTGTTTCTCGAGCTTTCTGTTCGGCTGACGCGCCCACCGCCCGTGGTGTGGCGCAAAACCTCGCATTATAAATTCGCTTGAAAGCCCAAATGTGCGCCAACTCTTACAATGTGTCCGTTGGATACCTTGAGCTCTATGCCATGCCCACGCGTTTGGCAGGCCGCAATTTGGCGCAGCAGGGCCTGCATTTGCGCCTGCGAAGGCGCTGCACCGCTTTCGCCCTTGATCCAATGGCGCAGCAGGTTGGCTTGACGCGCTTGGCTGAGCGCTTGCAAGGCTTTGATCAGTGGTGGCTGGCCCACCGATGCCGCGTCTTGCTCGGCCAGCTCTTCGAGCAGGGTTTGCGCCTGCGCCATGTGTTGGGCCGTGCGCGTCACGCAGGCGGCCATGGCCGGAAAAGCCGCCTCTAGCGCGGGGGTGACTTGGTGCCGTATGCGGTTGCGGGTGAGGGTTTCATCGGCGTTGGTGGGGTCTTGGCAATAGGTCACGCCCACCGCCTGCAGCCATTGCCGAATGTCAGCGCTGCGCACCGACAAAATGGGGCGTTCAAAGCGCACGCCGCCGTGTTCAAACGCCGGGCGCATGCCTGCCATACCGGCCACTCCTGCGCCGCGTGACAGGGCCAACAGCACGCTTTCCATTTGGTCGTCTTGGTGTTGAGCCAGCCATACACAGGCAACGCCATGCGCTTGGGCCAAAGCGGCCAAACCGCTATAGCGCGCGCTGCGGGCGGCTTCTTCGGGGCTTTGGCCAGGGCGTGCTTGGGCGTTCACGTGCGAGCTAAACACCTCAAAGCCATGGTCGCGCCCCAGCGCCAGCGCTTGCGCTTCAAAGCCGTCAGCGGCGGCTTGCAAGCCGTGGTGAATGTGCAGGCCCACCACTTGCCCGGGCCAATGTGCATGGGCGGCTAGCATCAGCGCGGTCGAGTCTGCGCCAGCACTCAAGGCAACACCGAGCCGATTGGGTGGCGGTGTGTGCGCTGCCCATTGCCTCACCGCGCCTTCGCATGGGTTGGTGGGGTGTGGCGGGTTCGCCATTGGTAGCGGCTTAGGCTTTCTCGGTGAAGCGCCCAAAGCTTTGCAACCGGGCGTAGCGGCGCTCGAGCAGCGCCTCGGTGTCTAGGCCAGACACTTGGCGCAACGAATCGGTCAAGCCTTTGCTGAGCAAGCCCATCATGGCCGCGTGATCGCGGTGAGCGCCACCGGGTGGTTCACTGATGATTTTGTCCACCAGCCCCAGCATTTTGAGTTTGGGCGCGACGATGCCCAGCGCTTCGGCGGCCAATTCGGCCTTGTCGCTGGTCTTCCACAAAATAGACGCGCAGCCCTCTGGACTGATGACTGAGTACACCGAGTGCTGCAGCATCAGGGTTTGGTCGCCGACCGCAATGGCCAACGCACCACCCGAGCCACCCTCGCCAATGATGGTCGCGATGATGGGGGTCTCTAGCTGGGCCATTTCAAAAATATTGCGGCCAATGGCCTCAGACTGACCGCGTTCTTCGGCGTCGATGCCTGGGTAGGCGCCGGGCGTGTCGACAAACGTGAACACGGGCATTTTGAATTTTTCGGCCAGCTTCATCAGCCGCAAGGCCTTGCGGTAGCCCTCTGGCTTGGTCATGCCAAAGTTGCGCAGCGCGCGCTCTTTGGTGTCGCGACCCTTTTGGTGCCCCAGCACCACACAGGGCTGCCCTTTGAAGCGGGCCATACCGCCCACAATACTTTGGTCGTCGGCAAAGTGGCGGTCGCCATGCAGCTCTTGAAAGTGCGTGAAGATGCCGCGGATGTAGTCCAAGGTGTAGGGGCGGTCTGGGTGACGCGCCACTTTGGTGACCTGCCAAGGCGTCAAGTTGGCATAGAGCTCTTTGGTGATTTGTTGGCTCTTTAAAGTGAGCTGCTCGATTTCGCTAGAGATGTCGACCGCAGACTCGTTTTGCACGAATCTGAGCTCTTCAATTTTGTTCTCTAACTCTGCAACCGACTGCTCAAAATCTAGAAAATACCGTTTTGGCATTGCTGCCCTCCTTTGACCTGCGCGCTGTTGCTGCCGCTGGCCTGATGCTTGTTGTTTTCATTGTCACGCGAAACGCCGCGTAGCCCAAATGCAGGGCCTCAGTAAGCGACGGGCTCGGGGTCCAAACTGCGCCAAATATACCAAGTTGCCACACTGCGGTAGGGCGCCCACGCGGCAGCCACCTCGCGCAGTTCACTGCGGCTGACCGCTTCGTCTGAAAAATACAGTTTGCGCACGCCATTGATCAAGCCCACGTCATCCAGTGGCAACACATCGGGGCGCATCAGGTAGAAGATCAGGAACATCTCGGCGGTCCACCGACCAATGCCTCTAATCGCTATCAGCTCTGAAATGATCTCTTCGTCGCTTAACTCTGGCCATTTTTTAACTTGTATGCGCTTTTCAGAAAAATGCTTGGCCAAGTCAAACAGGTACTCAACTTTGCGCGCGCTCAGCCCAGCTTGGCGCACGGCGTCCACATCTAAGGCCAACACGGCGGCGGGCGTGACGCGGGGTGCCAGGGCGGCGAACCGGTCCCACACGGTTTGGGCGGCTTTGACTGAGATTTGCTGGCCAATGATGCTGCGCGCCAGCGTGACAAACGCATCACCCCGCGACTCGAGGCGTGCGCTGCCAAACTGCGGCACCAAACGCCGCATGACGCGGTCTTTTTTCATGAGGTGTTTGCACGCTTGCTCCCAGTAGTCGGGGACGGCAACGGTGGCGTTCACGAGCGCTCCCAGGTGGTGCCGCTGGGGCTGTCTTTGAGCACAATGCCTTGGTCAAGCAGCTGCTGACGAATGGCATCGGCCTTGGCGAAGTCTTTGGCTTGTTTGGCGGCTTGGCGCTCGGCGATCAGTGCCTCAATGTCTAAGCCCTCACCGGCGTCGCCACCGCCCTGCAGGTACTGCTGAGGGTCGGCTTGCAGCAGACCCAAGACGCCGCCCAACGCGCGCAACCAGCCCGCTGCCTTGGCGCTGCCCGTGCGGTTGACCTCAGAGGCCAAGTCAAACAACACGGCAACCGCACCCGGCGTACCGAAGTCGTCGTTCATGGCCTGAGCAAAGGCCTGGGCGTAGGGGCTGGCGTCCCAGTCGATCTCTACCGCCTCGGGGGTGACAGAGGCCAGCGCGGTGTAGAGCCGCTTGAGGGCACTGCGCGCGTCGTCTAAGTGAGCGTCGCTGTAGTTCAGCGCGCTGCGGTAGTGAGCACGCAAGATGAAAAATCGCACGGTCTCTGCGTCGTATGACTTCAGAACGTCGCGAATGGTGAAAAAGTTACCCAGCGACTTGGACATTTTTTCGTTGTCCACGCGCACAAAACCGTTGTGCATCCAAGTTTGTGCCAACGGCTTGTCGGTGGCGCCTTGGCTTTGAGCGATTTCGTTCTCGTGGTGTGGAAACTGCAAGTCAGCTCCGCCACCATGGATGTCAAAGGTCTCGCCCAGCAGGGCACAAGCCATGGCCGAGCACTCGATGTGCCAGCCCGGGCGCCCGGGTCCGTAGGCGCTGTCCCACTTGGCCTCGTCGGGCTCAGAGGCTTTGGCAGACTTCCAGAGTACAAAGTCCAGTGGGTCTTGCTTGCCACCAGCGACGGCAACGCGCTCGCCCGCGCGCAGTTCGTCTAGCGATTTGCCACTGAGCTGTCCGTAACCGTCGAACTGACGCACCGAATAATTCACATCGCCATCGTCGCCTTGATAGGCCAAGCCCCGGCTTTGTAGGGTTTGGATCATGCTGAGCATTTGCGGCACGTAGTCCATGGCGCGGGGCTCGTGGGTGGGCCGCTCGATACCGAGGGCATCGGCGTCTTGGTGCAACGCATCCACCATGCGGTCGGTGAGCGAGCGGATGCTCTCGCCATTTTGAACCGCACGGGCAATGATCTTGTCGTCTATGTCTGTCACGTTTCGCACGTAGGTCACGGCGTAGCCGTTGGCCTTGAACCAGCGCTGCACGACGTCAAAGGCCATCATGGCCCGAGCGTGTCCCAAGTGGCAGAAGTCATAAACGGTCATGCCACAAACGTACATCTTCACCTGCCCAGGCACCAAAGGCACAAAGGGCTCGTTGCGTTTGCTCAAAGAGTTGTAAATCGTCAGGCTCATCAGGGAACATCCACTCAGCATTTGCCGCACCCGGGGACAGGCGCATCTTGATTTTGGCAAAGGTGCCGATTCTAGGCGGTTTGCACATTTCGTGCGCTCATAGAATAGCGACTGTATGTACACCTTTGATTTTTGCTCGCGTGCGCGGCGCACAACTTTCGCGCTTTGCCTGGCAGCCGGTCTGCTGTGGGTTCATGCGCCTGTTGCAGCCCAAGACAATGCCGTGGAGTCCATCAAGGCGGCGATGCAAAATGAAAACTGGGCCGACGCCAAGGCATCGATTGAGGGTGGGCTCCAGCTCTACCCCAACGATGTGCGCCTGTTGTTGCTGCGCGGGGTTTTGCTGGCGCGCACAGGTGACTTAGGCGGGGCTCGCGAGCAGTTTGAAGCGTTGATCAAGCGCTTCCCCGAGCTGAGCGAACCCTACAACAACCTCGGAATTGTCTTGGCGCAGGCGGGTGACTTGAACGCCGCGCTGGCACAATTCAGCAAAGCTGTCTTGGCCGACCCGTCTAACAACGAGGCCCAAAGCAACCTCGCACGCGCCCAACGCGCGCTCCAACCCTGAGCGACCCACTCGGGTCGCCCACCACACCAAGAGGTATCCATGAAAACCATTCGCCACTTGATCGCCGCCACCGCTTTTTTGGCAACCGCCCTGACCCCTACAGGAGCGGCGCAAGCTGAGTCTGTTCGTCTGAAAACCAACATGGGCGACATCGTGATTGAGCTTGCCAGCGAGCAAGCGCCCAAGACCGTTGCCAACTTTGTTGAGTACGTGAAGTCTGGCCACTACGACGGCACGATTTTTCACCGCGTCATCGATGGCTTCATGATTCAAGGCGGCGGCTTTACCCCCGACATGCAGCAAAAAGCGACACGCGACCCCATTCAACACGAGGGTCCAGATGTCGCCAAGCGCAACGGCCCCACCAATGTGCGTGGCACCATTGCCATGGCCCGCACGGGCGATCCGCACTCTGCCACCGCACAATTTTTTATCAACGTCAAAGACAATGATTTTTTGAACCACCGCAATGCCACGCCTCAGGGCTATGGCTACGTTGCCTTTGGCAAAGTGACCCAAGGCATGGATGTGGTTGATCAAATCAAAACCGTTTCAACAGGCCGCAACGGCCCTTACTCTGATGTACCGCGCAAGCCCGTGGTCATTCTCAACGCCACCCTGGAGCCCTAAAAATGAGCAACCCCAAAATCGAACTACACATCAAAGACCATGGCGTGATCACGCTTGAGTTGGACGCCGAAAAAGCGCCCAAGTCAACCGCCAACTTTCTGGCATACGTAGAGTCCAAACACTACGACGGCACGATTTTTCACCGCATCATCGATGGCTTCATGATTCAAGGCGGTGGCTTCACCCCCGACATGAAGCAACGCGACACGCTAGAGCCCATCGAGAACGAAGCCAACAACGGTCTGAAGAACGACAAATACACCATTGCCATGGCCCGCACGCAAGACCCGCATTCGGCCACGGCGCAGTTCTTCATCAACGTGGCTGACAACGACTTTTTGAACCACACCGCGCCTTCGCTGCAAGGCTGGGGTTACGCCGTGTTTGGCAAAGTGGTTGAGGGCACAGAGCTGGTCGACCAGTTGCGCAGTGTGGCCACGGGTCGCCAAGGTTTTCACGACGATGTGCCTGTGAACGCCGTGGTGATCGAAAAGGCTGTCCAAGTCTGATTGGCT
>CBFIFT010000086.1:0-7573 GCA_965661935.1 Burkholderiaceae bacterium
ATCCCAACCTCTTTGGGCTCTAAACCAGTCATTGCACCTGATGTGGCCACCGATGGCTTCTGGGTGCTGCGCTAAGTCAAAGGTAACTCGCAACCGCTCCAACAACCTCAAGCGTGACTGGCTTTGCCTGAAGGGCGCGTGCTCAGCGCTCAAAGGGTTGAGTGCTTGCTGAGGTGTCGTCAACCCAGTTGTCGGAGCTGCTCAGGAGCTGTGCATATGGGCCTTGTTGCGCTTTGAGCGATGCATGGGTGCCTTGCTCGACAATGTGGCCGTCGCTCATCACGAGAATCAGGTCGGCATCTTGTACCGTAGATAAGCGATGTGCGACCACGATGACCGTGCGTTCACGCCGCAGTGTGGCCAACGCAGACTTGACGGCCTGCTCAGATAGATTGTCCAGTGCACTGGTGGCCTCATCGAGCAACAAAATTGGCGCGTCTTTTAGGAAGGCGCGGGCAAGCGCAATGCGCTGACGTTGCCCTCCTGACAACTTCGATCCGTTGATGCCCACGCCAGTCTTCAGTCCATCAGGTAATTCTTGGATGAAACCCCAAGCGTTGGCGGCTTGGGCTGCATCGATGATTTCAGCGTGTGATGCTGTTGGCCGT
This sequence comes from Burkholderiaceae bacterium, assembly GCA_965661935.1. GTDB lineage: Bacteria > Pseudomonadota > Gammaproteobacteria > Burkholderiales > Burkholderiaceae_C > RS62. The sequence continues at coordinate 609 of CBFIFT010000086.1, forward strand.
CCGTAAGCGATATTGGCCTCTACCGTGTCGTCAAACAAAACCACTTGCTGGCCAACCCATGCGATTTGTTGGCGCAATTGGCCCAGTGGCATATTGGCAATGTCTTGTCCGTCTAGCGTGATGCGCCCTTGCGTGGCGTCAAAGAAGCGGGGGATCAGGTTGATCAATGTGGTCTTGCCGCTACCAGACGCGCCCACCAATGCGATGGTTTGTCCGCTCTGCGCCGTGAAATTCAAATGCCGAACAGCCCATTTTTCGTCATCCTGGGTGCCCTTCACGCTGGGGTATCGATACCCCAGGTCTTCCACAACCAGTTGACCCTTGCCTCGAGGCCACTCTTGGCGCTTGGATGTGCTGGGTTCAGGCTGCGTGTCCAGCAGTTCAAACAGACTTTGTGCGCCGGCCAAGCCTTTTTGAATCACCGGGTTGATGTTGGTGAGACGCCTCACTGGCTCAAAAATCATCGACATCGCGGCCACAAAGGCCACAAAAGCACCAGGCGATAACTGGTCTTGTGCAGACAGGCTGGTCGCAACCCAAATGACCCCTGCCACCGCGGCAGCGGCTAAGACTTGAACCAGAGGCACATTCAACGCGGCCACTCTGACGGTAGACATGGTTTGTTGACGCAACGCATCAGAGACGTTGGCAAACCGCTCCTGAGCCTGTGCGTAAGTGTCAAACAACTTGATCTCTCGCACGCCATCCAGCGACTCTTCGATCTGCCCCGTCAATTGAGCCGTGGTTTGTTGGATGGATTCATTGCCGCCGCGCAGCTTGTGGCTGGCCACTTTCACCAACCAAGCCACCAAGGGTGCGATGGTCAAAATAAGCAAGGTGAGCTGCCATGCCGTCCACATGAGGTAACTGAATAGACCCAAAATCACCAGCGTGTCTTTGATCACGATGACCCATGCATTGGACAGCGCCGCGCCAATTTGGGGAATGTCGTAGAGCAAGCGCGACAACAAGCGGCCCTGTGTTTGCTCGGCGTGGACACCGATGGGTAGCCTCATCTGGTGCTCAAAAACTTGAAGGCGCAAGTCGTGAATAGCCTTGTTGGCGACCCACTGACTGGTGACATTGGCCAAGTACTCGGCTATCCCCTTGACCAAAAAGGCAACCAATAAAAACAGCGGCACCTGCCACATTGAATCGGCGTCTTTGGCAATCAAGCTGCGATCTACCAAAGGCTTTAGCAGGGCTGGCAGAACGGGCTCAAGCGCAGCAGCGACAAACATAGCAAGCAGCGATAAACCCATGACGCCTCTGTAGGGTCGAACGGCTTGATAAAGCCTGCGGGTGAGAGCAAGGCTGTCTTTCATTCGCGGTTGAGTACCTTATCCACAACCAAATTGGCCCAGCCCTCAGTTTGAAATTTGGCCTCCAGGGCTTGGTAGTCGTATTCGCTTCGCATCCAGTCCATCAAGGCAATGGGGCTGCGCTGGTTGCGCTGAATATAGGTGAGCAAGAAGAAGTCAAGTATGCCGGTCTTGGCTTGGCGAAAGTGGCCGTATTTCCAGCTCAGCTCTTGCAGCGCGGCTTCTGGCTCGTGGCCCAGGTGCAAGATCCGGTAGAGCGCCGAAGCGATGCCTGCTCGGTCAGCCCCTGCTTTGCAGTGCAACAACGCGGGGTAGGTGAGTGTCTCAAAAATTCGCTGCAGCGACTCAACTTCGGCCACCCGCGGTGCTCGGCGCGAGTAAATAGGCGAGTCGTAGAGCTTTATGCCCAAACGCTGGCAGGCGTCCACCTCGAGCGGGTATGAGCCGTAGGGGTTGGGGCCGCGCAGGTTCACTACACTGCGGATGCCGTGCTCTCGAACATAGCGTTTCAGCTGCGCCGGGCTAGGCTGGCTTGAGCGGAACATGCCGCCGCCGAGGTCGAAAAAGTTGTTGTAAATCGCACGCGTGAAGCCATGGTCAACCAAGTGCATGTTCAGCCAGGCGGCGCTGCGCTGCATGAAAGTGTCTAGGGGGGCATGAGGTGACATGAAAACAACCTGCGAAACCCCTGAGTTTAAAGGACATACACATGGGTTGCGCTTTACCGTGACAGAAATCTGAAGTCATTACAATGCGGTGTCGCTCACATGCAGGGCGACCACTGAAAGGGATCGATCCGTGCGACAGTCCAAACCAGAGTCCGCCGCCCACGATGGTGAAACTCGACTCATTAAAAAATACCCCAACCGCCGCCTTTACGACACCACCACTTCCTCTTACATCACGTTGGCGGAAATCAAGGGTTTGGTGCTGCACAACGAGGCTTTTGTGGTGCGAGATGCGAAGACCGACGATGATTTGACGCGCAGCATTTTGTTGCAAATCATCCTAGAGGAGGAGGCAGGGGGGATGCCATTGTTCAGCGAGCAAATGTTGGCTCAGTTCATACGCAACTATGGGCACTCGATGCAGGGCTTCTTAGGGGCTTATTTAGAAAAAAATATGCAGGTGTTCATGGAAATGCAGCAGCGACTGCAAGCTCAAAACCTCAATTGGTCGCCCGAGGTTTGGCAGCAGTTCATGGGCGTGGGTTCTCCAGACTTGCCCAACATGATGGGCGCATACTTCGAGCAGTCGCGCGAAGCCATGCAGCAGATGCAAGATGGGCTTCAGGCGCAAAGCGAAAAAATCCTCAGCGCCATGGGTCTCAAGAGCCGTTGAGCGGCAGAAAGCAATCATGTCCAACCATTTACCTGCACCGAAGATTGGGTTCGCCTCTTTGGGTTGCCCGAAAGCGCTGACTGACTCTGAGCTGATCCTCACCCAGCTCAGCGCAGAAGGCTATCAAACCAGCAAGACTTTTGCCGGCGCTGATTTGGTCATTGTCAACACGTGTGGCTTCATCGACGACGCCGTCAAAGAAAGCTTGGACACCATCGCTGAGGCCTTGAATGAAAACGGCAAGGTCGTGGTCACAGGCTGTCTGGGGGCCAAGTCAGATGAGCAGGGCGGCAACCTGGTGCAAGCCATTCACCCCCGCGTTCTGGCTGTGACGGGGCCACATGCGACCCAAGAGGTCATGGATGCGGTCCATCGGCATTTGCCCAAGCCGCATGACCCGTTTGTTGACTTGGTACCGGCCCAGGGCGTGAAGCTCACGCCCAAACATTTCGCGTACCTCAAAATCAGCGAAGGTTGCAACCACCGGTGCACGTTTTGCATCATTCCGTCTATGCGAGGCGATTTGGTGAGTCGACCGGTGGGTGATGTTTTGGGTGAGGCCAAGCGGCTGCTTGAGGCTGGAGTCAAAGAAATACTGGTCGTCAGCCAAGATACCTCTGCGTATGGCGTCGATGTCAAATACCGCACAGGGTTTTGGGACGGGCGCCCCGTGAAAACCAAAATGCTGGATTTGGTGGCCGCAATGGGCGAAATGGCGCGGGCGTATGGTGCATGGGTTCGATTGCACTATGTCTACCCTTATCCCCATGTCGACGATGTCTTGCCGCTGATGGCCGATGGCTTGATCCTGCCGTATTTAGATGTCCCTTTGCAACACAGCCACCCAGAGGTGCTCAAGCGCATGAAGCGCCCAGCCAGTGGCGAGCGCAACCTTGAGCGCATTCAAGCGTGGCGAGAAATTTGTCCAGAGTTGGTGGTGCGCTCGACCTTCATTGCGGGCTTCCCGGGTGAGACGCAGGCCCAGTTCGACCACTTACTCGATTTTGTGCAAGAGGCTCAAATCGACCGAGCGGGTTGTTTTGCTTACTCACCGGTGAAGGGGGCTGGTGCCAACGAGTTGGATGGCGCCTTGCCGGATGATGTGCGTCATGGGCGTCAACAAGCCTTCATGGCGGTTGCGGCTGATGTCTCGCACAAAAAATTGCAACAACGGGTTGGTGCAGTGGTTCAGGTGCTGGTCGATCAGGCGGGTGGTCTGGGCAAAAAGGGAGGGGTTGGTCGCAGTTACGCTGAGGCCCCTGAGGTGGATGGCGTGGTCAAACTGTTGCCGGTCGAGAAAGCCAGCAAAACCTACAAGTCAGGGGAGTTCGTCAAGGCCCAAGTGGTTGCTGTCGAAGGGCCAGATTTGATCGCACAGGTCGTGTGAGGCGGCGATGTGAATTGCATTCTGATATGCTTCTCCTGGGAGGCGGCGGTGCCGGCACATGCTCGAGCAGCAGATGAGGTCCACCGCCTCGGCCCGTGCGTTTGACCATGGGAGTTGGCATGGGTGGGGTCAACGGGATGTCGCCAATAACCCACCAGAACCAGCAGGCGGCCAAAAAAAAGCCACCCGACCCATCCAAAGGATGACTTGAGTGACTCTCATATAAATGAAACAAACTTGGTGCCCAAGAGAGGACTCGAACCTCCACGCCGTTAAGCGCTAGTACCTGAAACTAGTGCGTCTACCAATTCCGCCACCTGGGCATTTCAGAGCCCGAGACTATAACATTCTTTTGTGATTAAAACGAACCAGATCAGCGACGAAATTGAGGGCGTGGTCCATGGCCACCGAGATGGCCATGGATTTGTGATCCCCGCAGACGGGGGGCAAGACGTGTTTTTGCCGCCCAACGAAATGCGGGCCGTTTTGCACCTGGACCAAGTCAAATGCCGCGTCGTAAGAACCGACAGGCGCAACCGTCCCGAGGGACGCGTGACGCAAATTGTTGCGCGCTCCAAGGTCCCCATCATTGGGCGCCTCTTGCAAGAGTCCGGCGTGTACCTGGTGGCGCCAGAAGACAAGCGTTACGGCCAAGACGTATTGATTCACAAATCAGGGGTTGGCGCAGCAGAACTGGGACAAGTGGTGGTGGTTGAGTTGACCGAGCCACCTGCGCTGTACGGGCAGCCCGTGGGTCGCGTCAAAGAGGTGCTTGGTGAAATCGATGATCCCGGCATGGAGATAGAGATCGCTGTGCGCAAGTACGGTGTCCCCCATGTTTTTTCGGATGCCAATTTGGCCCAAGCGCAAAAGCTGCCGACCAAAGTGGCCCCGGCTGAAACGAGAGATCGAATCGATTTGCGTGATGTGCCCTTGGTTACCATCGATGGCGAAGATGCCCGCGATTTTGATGACGCGGTCTACTGTGAACCCACACCAGTGGGCAAATCTCAGGGCTGGCGCTTGTTGGTGGCCATTGCCGATGTCAGCCACTATGTCAAACCGGGCGATGCCATTGACACGGACGCATACGAGCGGTCCACGAGTGTGTACTTTCCGCGCAAAGTCATCCCCATGTTGCCCGAAAAGCTGTCGAATGGCCTGTGCTCGCTTAACCCTGAAGTCGATCGCCTATGCATGGTTTGTGACATGGTGATTTCGGCGGCAGGAGAAATACACGCCTACCAGTTTTACCCGGCAGTCATGTACAGCCACGCGCGGTTTACTTACACACAGGTTGCCGAGATTTTGAAAGACACGCGTGGCCCACAAGCCCGAGCGCGTGGCGAATTGGTGAGTCAGTTGACGGACTTGCAAGACGTTTTTCGCGCCCTTTTACAGGCGCGGCAGCGGCGCGGAGCGATTGACTTTGACACGGTTGAGACCCAAATCATCAGCGACGACTTAGGGCGCATCTTGCGCATTGAGCCGCGGGTTAGAAATGACGCCCATCGCATGATTGAAGAATCCATGTTGGCCGCCAACGTGTGCGCTGCCGATTTCATTCAGAGGGGTAAACACCCGTCTCTCTACCGCGTACACGAAGGCCCAACACCCGAGAAGCTTGAAATTCTGCGCAATTACCTTAAGGCCATGGGCGTGCCCCATCAACTCAGCGATGATCCAACGCCTTCAGAGTACGAGGCAATCTCAGTGGCTGCGCGCGAGCGGCCTGACGCGCTGCAAATTCAGACCATGCTGCTGCGCTCTATGCAGCAGGCGATTTACACGCCCACGAATGGGGGGCATTTTGGGTTGTCATACGAGGCCTACACGCACTTCACCAGCCCCATTAGGCGGTACCCAGATCTGCTGGTGCATCGTGTGATCAAGGCGATTTTGGCGCGTGAGAAGTACGCCATCGCGGCTCCCGCTGCGCCGGCGACACCGTCGCCGTCTACGCGTCGCCCGCGTGCTGCCTCTGCCACTGCGAAACCCCTCAAAGGCGAAGCCTTGGTGTGGGAAGCTGCAGGCCTGCACTGCAGTGCCAACGAGCGCCGCGCAGACGAAGCCAGCCGGGACGTGCAAGCGTGGCTCAAATGTAAATTCATGCACGATCACTTAGGCGAAACTTTCGACGGCAAAGTGACCGCAGTGACCGGGTTTGGCTTGTTTGTGACCCTGAACGATATGTACGTTGAAGGCTTGGTGCATATTTCAGAGTTGGGTGGTGACTACTACAAATTTGACGAGTTGCGCCAAGAGTTGCGCGGAGAACGCTCAGGCATCAGGTATGCATTGGGTAGTAAGCTTCACGTTCAAGTTGGTCGAGTGGATCTAGACGCGCGCCGCATTGACTTTCGCGTGGTTGACCCCCTGAATGCTGTCGAACCCGAAAGGCGCTCAACAGACGGGGGCAGCACCAAAGGCGCCACTCGCAGGCGCACTGCTCAAGACTCTCCAGCGGCAAAGAAGGCTGCCAAGGCATCGCCTAGCGCGCGTGCCAGCCAATCGCCTGAGAAGCGGACATCCGCGGTGAAGGCCAAAAAGGGCGCTCAGGCAACGGCAAGCCGCAAGAAGGGGCTGAAAACAGCCAAGAAAAACAGCAAGCGCGGCTGACGCGACGCTGTGGCTTTTGCTGAGTCGTCCCTGTTGCTTATGTTTAACCCACTGAACTCACCGAGGTGTTCATGCAGACCTTGCTGTACGTTTTAGACACGATATTTTTCTTTTTAATTGGGGCCTGCCTGTTGCGGGCTTGGCTTATCTCTGTCGGTTTGAGTCTGGTTCCGCAGCCGGGCAGATTTGTGGTGGCCGTGACCGATTGGCTGGTTCAACCGTTGCGGCGAGTGCTGCCTAAAGGTTTGGCGTTGGGCGCCTGGGATGGTGCAAGTTTGTTGGCGGCGGTGATACTG
>CBFIFT010000087.1:0-267 GCA_965661935.1 Burkholderiaceae bacterium
GGCCTACCTAATGGTGGGAACAAGCAGTCTGTATACCGCCTACTTGATCAAAGGTACGCAAAGCACGCCAAACCCCATCGAGGCATCCACCTTGCTGGGTAGCAACATGCTGAACATCTACAACAGCCATGTCGAGTCCAAATGTCTGGGCGGCTTCAGCGACCAAATTGACGATGACGTCTCGGCATACGCTTATGGTGGAACCCAAGGGGCCTCACCGATGAACTACCCTGGTGTGATCAATTCAGCGGTCAACTCCCCCAAGGT
>CBFIFT010000087.1:277-7570 GCA_965661935.1 Burkholderiaceae bacterium
GCCAATGAGCCTGGGCAAGTCAAGGTGCCCGGCAAAACGCTCCTCGTGCAAGGCAGCGCAGACGCCACCGTTTGGCCTGCCATGACGGATAAGCTGCTGGCCACCATGGAGGCCAAGGGCAGCGATGTATCGCTCAGTTACCACGACAGCGTCTTCGCAACGCACTCTGGCGTGCTCAGTGTTGAACAAGCTCTGGCGGATATCGAGCAACACCTTGCGACGCTGTTTGGCACGGCGTCATCGGCCGCTTCTCAGTGATGCCAAGCCAGGGGTAGGGGCCTAACCCTGTCTCTGGCTTTCCAATCATCCACGGCCTTAAGTAGCTTCCCAGCACATCACAACGGCGTCTTCGCGCGACAGCGAACCACTCGGGTAGTAGCCCTTGCGCACCGCCACTTCGGTAAAGCCCATGCGTTGATACAAGGCTCGGGCTGCATCGTTGCTTTGGCGCACCTCTAGCCAAATCCGTGGGCGCTTGTTCTCGATCGCCCATTGCAAGATGTCTAGCATCATGCGAGAAGCCCAGCCCTCGCGGCGAAAGTTGCGCGCCACCGTGATGTTGAGCAAGTGACACTCTTCAAAACCTGGCATCACCACCCAGTGCCCAACCAAGGCGCAGGGCTCGCCTCTTTCGTATAGCTTTTGCGGCGGGTCCAACGGGCGGTCGATGGCAGTGGTGTAGACCGAAGCGGCATAACCAGCTTGCAAACTGTCGCTGAAGTTGCCCCGGCTCCAGGGGTGGCTGTGTGCGCTTTGCTCTAACCAGACCACCGCGTCTAAATCAGCGGCTTGCATGGCGCGCCAGTGGCTGGCCACTGACGGCGGCCCATCGTCCGGAGTCTGCCCCACATCCACCATGCTTTAGCCCTGTGGCACGGCGCTGGCTTTTTGGGCCGCGCGCTCAGCGGTGGTGAGCGCCACGCGGTCACGCACATAGACGGGCATGGCCTCATCCGCGACCGTGGCCCGCCCCGCCGCCCACAGCGCAGGGATCAAATGCAGCATGGCCAGCGCGTTGGGCCCAATGTTTTCAACCCGTGGGGGCTGGGGCCAACCAGTGATGGCGTCGCCGTAGATACCCAGCGCGTTGCCCGCAATCTGGGCTTGCCGCTCAGTGGCATGGGTCGCCCAGCGCATGGCATGTGCCACCACTTGGTCTGGCGTCAGCAGTGCAGGCGCGGCCAAAACCTCGGGGACGCTGGCGGGCACCAACGCACCGTCAAACAGGTAGCTGCCCGCATAAATCTCGTTCATGCGGGCATCCATCAGTGCGGTCACGGTTCGCCCACTGGCACCCGCCATGCGGGCGGCTTGGGCCACGTTCATCAACGTATCCACGCCCAGCACGGGTCGGTCGCCACCGCCCAAGGCCAGCCCTTGCGTGGCCGCGCAAGCGGTGCGCAAGCCAGTGAAAGCGCCGGGCCCTTGACCGTAGGCAATGACGCCCAAGTCTTGCACGCGCAAGCCTGCCTCTGCGAGCAAGCGCAAGGCCTCTGGCACCAACGAAGTCGACGCCTTGGCGCTGCCTTCGCCCTCAAATCTGAGGTAAGTCACTCCGTCCCAAGTGGCGGCACCTGGCAGCGGCAATGGCCCCACGGCCAGTGCCAACGACAAGCGGTCGGTGCTGCATTCGATGGCCAGTGCGTGGGTCAAGTGGGTTGAACTCATGGGCCACATTATCCCAGCCTCGCTGCGCAAAAATTCACCTGCCATGCAGGGCACGCAAGCCGAATCTAGAGACAATAGTCGCCATGCACATCACCCAGCCTGCAACCTCCGCCCAAGGCCGCCAAAGGCGCGCGCTGACACGCGGGTGCCATGCCTTTGCATCGGTGTTGGGTTTGGGCCCCAGGCTCTCGGCCGCGCTGATGGTGGCGTTGTCGGCGGGTTTGGCGCTGGGTGTGGTTGTCGGGCCCAACATGGCGCACGCCCAAGCCCACAAACCCTCGCAAGCACAAAAGCCAACGCGCACCTCAGCCGGCATACCGGCCCCCGTGCGCAAAGCCTTGCGGCAGGCCAAGCTGCCCGCCAACGCCCTGAGTGCCTTGGTGGTGCCGCTGAACGCCGCGCAGCCCGCATGGCGCTACCGAGGCGCGTCGCAGATGAACCCGGGCTCAGTGATCAAACTCGTGACCACCGCTGCGGCGCTCGATCTACTCGGCGCCGACTACCGCTGGCAAACCCACTTTTACACCGATGGGGTGATTCGCGACGACGTGTTGCATGGCAACTTGTATGTGCGAGGCGGCGGTGATCCCAAGTTTGTACTCGAGCACATTTTGGGCGCCTACGCCCACCTTCAGTACATGGGCGTGCGCACCATTGCGGGTGATTGGGTGCTCGATCACTCGGCTTTTGCGCCGATTGACAAAGACCCCGCCGACTTCGATGGCGAGCGCTTGCGTCCCTACAACGTGCAGCCCGATGGGCTGTTGGTGAACTTCAAGTCGGTGATTCTTAAGTTTCAGCCCAACCGCAAAACGGGGCGCGCCGATGTGGTGGTCGAGCCCGCCATGGCGGGCCTCAAGGTGCCCGCCTCGGTGCGCCTGAGCCAAGGTCGATGTGGCGATTGGCGCCAAAAGCTCAAGGCCGACGTGGCAAACCCAGACCGCTTTGCATTCAAAGGGCGCTACCCCAGGGCTTGCGGCGAGCGCGAATGGCCGATTGCCTACATTGCGCCCGAGCGTTACGCAGCCAAAGCCTTGTTGGGTCTGTGGCAAAGCATTGGCGGTCGCCTCAACGGGCAAATGCGCGAAGGCCCCGTGCCTGCTGGCGCCCGCTTGCTGTGGTCAGCACCGTCCTTGCCGCTGCAAGACATCATCGCGGACATCAACAAGTTCTCTAACAACGTCATGGCGCAACAGGTTTTTTTGACGCTTGGGCAACGCCCGCCTGCACCGGCGACCTTTGAGCAGTCGCGCCAAACCATCCAGGCGTGGTGGCGCCAACGCATCGATACACGCAACCCGCCGCCACGGGTGGACAACGGCAGTGGACTCTCGCGCCAGACCCGCATCAGCGCCGACCAGTTGGGCGCTTTGTTGCGCTTTGCTGCCCAACACCCACAGGCGCAAGCCTTTGTCGATTCGCTTGCGATCGCGGGGGTGGACGGCACTGTCAAAGCGATGGGACGCGACGGTCGCACGCCACGCAGCGTGGACAACGCCCGCTTGAAGTCGGGCACGCTAGAAGGTGTGCGCGCCTTGGCGGGTTACGTCACCAACCGCTCAGGTCAGATGGTGGTGGTGGTGGCCATGCTCAACCACGAGCGCGCCAAACAGGGCTCGCCCGTGCTGCAGGCTGTGGTGGAGTGGGCCGCTAGTCAGCCTTGACGAGAGGTGCAGCGGGGGCCGGTGAGCCCACGCCGCTCAGGCTGCGGCGCGTTGCAATCGGTCTGAAACGCCCGCCCACTCTGGGCCAACGGGTGGTCGCTCGACCCAAATGTGGCTGACCTCAGCTTGATCAAGGGCGCGCAACACGGCGAACAATTCATGCGCGCAGGCTTGCGCGTCTGTGCCCATGTTGTGCGCCACGCGCACCGCTGGCAATGTCGATGCGTGGCGGGCGTAAACCGCTGTGGCGGCGCGCTGATCTGCGCTGAGCGCAGCCCATTGCTGCGCCAATTGCGCCGCGCTCAACAACTGCACGCGTGCCTGTGGCGCGTAGTGCGACTCTAGGCTGCCCGAGACCTTGGGCGCGTGCGCGCTGGGGCCGGCCAAGCTGTGACCCATGGCCTGCGCCAATGCATCGGCGCTGAGCAAGCCCGGTCGCAACAGGGCGGGGCGTTCGCTGCTGCAATCAACGATGCTCGACTCAATGCCCACTTCGCATGCGCCGCCATCTATGACGACCAACTCGGCATCTGAGAGGCTGGCGTCAAACTCGTCCATCACATGGGCCGCCGTGGTTGGGCTCACCCGACCAAAGCGGTTGGCACTGGGCGCAGCCACTGCGAGCACGCCTTGTGACTGGGCGGCCAGCAACAGCGCCTGTGCCACGGGGTGTGCGGGGCAGCGCACCGCCAAGGTCGAAAGGCCACCAGCAGTGGCCTCACATACGCCTTCGCGGCGTTGAAACACCAAGGTCAAAGGCCCCGGCCAAAACAGTTGCGCCAACTGCAAGGCTGAGGCCGGCACCTGCGTCACCAGTGGCTCAAGCGCAGCACGCCAAGCTGCTGCAGTGCGCAGAGTTGGGGGTGCAATGTGTGCAATCAATGGGTGATCGTGGGGTCTGCCTTTGGCATCAAAAATGCCGCGCACCGCCACGGGGTTGTTGGCGTCAGCGGCCAAGCCGTAAACGGTCTCGGTGGGCAAGCCGACCAAGCCACCGCGCACCAACTGCTCGGTGGCCGCGTGGATCGAAGCCTCAGAGTCGTCGAGCAAGCGAGCCATGTCTGCGCTCAGGCCGTGTCGCGTTGCGGCAAGCCCAGCAGCTCGACCACGCGTTGAGCGGTGGCACGCACCGCTTGGATGTCATCGCCCGTGACGTTGATGTGGCCCATCTTGCGGCCAATGCGCGCTTCGATCTTGCCGTACAAATGCAAGTGAACCCCAGGCAACGCCAGCACCGCGTCCCACGGTGGCGTGCGCAGTGCATCGCGGTCAAACCACACATCGCCCAACAAATTGAGCATCACCGCTGCGCCATGCAGTCGGGGTGTGGGCAGGGGCAAGGCTGCCAGCGCGCGCACTTGCAACTCGAACTGCGAGATGTCGCAGGCGTCAAGGCTGTAGTGGCCGCTGTTGTGCGGGCGCGGGGCAATCTCATTGACCACCAGTTGGCCCTGCGGCGAGCCATCGTTGACGATGAAAAACTCGACGCACAACACGCCCACATACGCCAGCGAACGAGCGATCGCTTGAGCGGCCTCTATGGCTTGTTGCGCCAAGCCCTCGTCCACCAAACCGGGTGCGACTTCGGTTTGCGCCAAAATGCCTTGGTGGTGCCAGTTGCGCTGCACCGGCAGATGGACCATGGCGCCGTCAAAGCCGCGCGCCACAATCACCGATATCTCGTCGCGCAAATCCAAGCGCTTTTCGACCACGCAATCGACCTCGCCCATTTGTGCCCAGGTTCTGGCTAAGTCGCTCGCTTGTGCAACCGACGCCTGACCCTTGCCGTCGTAGCCCAATCGGGCGGTCTTCACAATGGCCGGAAAATGCGCCTCTGGCAGCGTCGGGCAGGCCGACCCTGCTGGCAAGGCCGTCCACGGACCGGGCCCTACTCCGCTGATCTCGGCCACTCGGGCAAGGTGCGACTTTTCAAGCACCCGGTCTTGCGCCACAGCCACTGCATTGGCCTGTGGTGACACCCGCACTTGGGTTGCCAAAATATCTAATGTTTGCGCGGGGACGTTTTCGAACTCGGTCGTCACGGCATCGCACAAGCGCGCCAGCGCGGCCACGCCATCGGCGTCTGCATAGGCTGTCTCGATGTGGTGGTGCGCAATTTGTCCAGCTGGGCTGATGCCATCGGGGTCAAGCACCACGGTGCGAAAACCCAAACGTTGGGCGGCCCGCACAAACATGCCGCCCAATTGACCACCGCCCAGCACGCCAAGCGTGGCCAAGCGGTCGCCCGAGGTTGAGCCGGGCAAGATAGGAAGGTGTTCGGTGCTCATGTCGCAGTGGGCTTTGGAGGCAGCACCATGGCAGATGCTTTGGCGGTTTGCTGGGCCCGAAAATCATCCAACGCCGCTTGCAGCTGGGGGTTGTTGTTGGCAAGCATGGCCACCGCAAACAGCGCGGCATTGGCTGCGCCCGCTGAGCCAATCGCAAAGGTGGCCACTGGCACGCCCTTGGGCATTTGCACAATGCTGTGCAGTGAATCCACACCTTGCAAATGGCGCGATGCCACTGGCACACCCAGCACGGGAACAGAGGTCTTGGCAGCCAACATGCCAGGCAAATGAGCAGCACCACCGGCACCAGCAATGATGGCTTGCAGACCGCGGGCCCGTGCGCTTTGCGCATAATCGAACATGGCGTCAGGCATGCGGTGGGCCGAGACAACACGTGCTTCGAAGGCCACGCCAAAATGCTCGAGCATTTGGGTTGCGTGTTGCATGGTGTCCCAATCGCTGTCGGAGCCCATCACCACCCCTACTTGAATCGCCGTCATACCATCTCCGTTAAAGTTGAGATTTTAAGGCTTGCCCCCAAATCAAACAGAGCGGTCATTCATGCCCGTCAAAATAGAGGGGCTCGCCCCACGCGCATTCACACAAACAAGGACCAAATATGTTGGACGTCACCGTCGCCAATTTCGAAACTGAAGTCATCGAAGCCTCTAAAACCGTACCCGTGCTGGTCGACTTTTGGGCGGCGTGGTGTGGACCTTGCCAGTCACTTGGCCCGTTGTTGGAGAAGCTCGAAGTCGACTACGCAGGGCGCTTCAAGCTGGTCAAAATCAACGCCGACGATGAGCAGCAACTCGCGGGTGCGTTTGGTATCCGCTCGCTGCCAACTTGCGTGCTGATGATCGACGGCAAACCCGTCGACGGCTTCATGGGCGCTCAGCCCGAGGGCCAAATCAAGGCCTTGCTCGACAAGCACCTCCCAGCGGGCGCACCCGAAGAGGCCCCTGCAGAGCCCGAGGCACCCGCCGCCCCAGACCTCAACGCCCCCGGCGCGCTTGAGCAAATGGCAGACGCAGTGGCTGCCAACCCGGACAACCACGACATGCGCTATGACTTTGTCAAAGTTTTGGTGCAAGGCGGCATGTTGGCCGAGGCCAAAGCCGCCTTTGAGCCCGTTCGGCTGCTGGCCGAAGTGGACCAGCGCTTCTCTGCCCTAGCATGGTGGATCTCTGCATTAGAAGGCGCCGCAACCGCCGATGAGGCCGCACTGCAAGCAGCCATACAAGCCAAGCCCCGCGACTTCGAAGCACGCTACGCCTTGGCCGGTTTGCGCGTGGCACAAGGCCGCTACACCGATGGCATGGACGAATTGCTAGAGATTTTGATGCGCGACAAAAGCTGGCAAGACGAAGCGGCACGCAAAGGCTTTGTCGCCATCTTGCAAGTCATCACCCCGCCCACCCCCAAAGTCGAAGAAGGCAAAGTGCCGCCCGAAGACCCCACGGTCGTGAAATACCGCCGCCGCCTCTCCAGCGTGGTGTTGAGCTAAGGCCCTCAGCGCCAAGGCTGCTGTGCCCTAATGAGGCGCGCTAAGCCCCGCATGGCGGGGCTTTTTTGTTGGTTGCTACTCACCGCACGAGCGGTTTGATCAGGCTCATGATGTACTCAATGTCTCGGCTGTCAGAGACAGTAATCCCGTAGTCGCCCGTGCCAAA
>CBFIFT010000088.1:0-7544 GCA_965661935.1 Burkholderiaceae bacterium
ATTGATGTGCGGATGGAAATCGAGTCACTCTATGTTGGGCGCCCGCCTGGGGTGGTCAACATCCCTTGGTACGAGTACCCAGAGCTTCAGCCTCATCCGAAAGAGTTCGTTGCCGCCGTTGTTGAAGAAGTCGCAGACATCCATCGCCCGGTGGTGTTGATTTGCCGAAGCGGTAAGCGCACTGTCGATGCTGGCCTGGCTCTTGAGGCAGCGGGCTTTACCCATGTGATCAACGTCTTGCATGGGTTTGAGGGCGAGTTGGACGATGAATTTCACCGCTCGGCCCTGAATGGCTGGCGCTTTGACCAACTGCCATGGGAACAGCTTTGAAGGCATAGCCGAGTACACTCAAAACCATGTTGTGGGTCAAAGCTTTTCATATTGTTTTCATCGCCAGTTGGTTTGCGGGCCTGTTCTACTTGCCCCGCATATTTGTGAACTTGGCTATGGTTCCCTCTGACAGTCTCGCCGAGCACGAAAGGTTGATGCTGATGGCTCGAAAGCTGCTGCGGTTCACGACCATTCTGGCTGTGCCCGCTGTGGTTTTGGGCCTCGTGTTGTGGCTGCACTATGGCGTCGGAAGTGGGCAGGGGTGGATGCACGCGAAATTGGCGGTCGTCTTGCTCGTGATCGGCTATCACCATGCGTGCGCACGGATTTTGAATCGTTGGCAAACCCGGGGTGTGATGCGATCACACATTTGGTACCGTTGGTTCAACGAGTTTCCGGTGCTGCTGCTGCTGGTTGCCACAGTGCTGGTGGTGGTCAAACCGTTCTAGTGCAGGGTGTTTCGCAGCGGTATGCGCCGGACATATTCTTTGGCTCGCGCCCTGGCCTGGGTCACCACGTGTGGGGTCATTTACGCCAGTCTTTATCCTTTTGAAGGTTGGCGAGATTCCGGGTGGGGCTTGGCTGATTGGTTGCTATCGCCCTGGCCCAGGTACTGGACCGCGCGTGACCTATGGCTCAACTGGTTGGGTTATGTGCCGCTGGGATTTTTGTGGGCATGGGCGGGGTTGCGACCGGGGCGAGGTTGGCAAACTGCGCTGAAGGTGTCGTTGCAAACCGCAGCGATATCTTTGGCTCTTGAGAGTCTCCAAGGTTTTTTGGATTCTCGTGTTTCGTCTAATGTCGATTGGGCATTCAACGCGCTAGGAGGCCTCACTGGCGCGCTGACTGCTTGGTGGCTGAATGCGCTCATAGGCCCGCGCGCGGGGCTGGCTTCGCGCGGAGCTTGGTTGCAAGATGACTGTGGCTTTGAGTTTGCGCTGCTGGTGTTGTGGCTAATGGCATTGGTGGCGCCGATGGCCATGCCCTTTGCTGTGGGCCGATGGCCAGACTCGGACCGCTTGATTGAGGTTGTCCAGTGGCTGGCGCCAGCCCTCCAAGAATTGGTGCAACAGCGCGTGAACCTGACACAGACGCAAGAGTCGATGGTGATGGGCGTGACACTGCTTTCGCCCATTGCACTGATTAACCTGGTTGTGCGCGGGTGGCAAAACAAATTGTGGTGTGCACTGGCCTTGTTGATTCTGGCCGTTTCTGTGCCTACGCTCGTGATGGCGGTCAGCCACGGGCTGTCTTATGCTGGAACATGGTTGCGACCGAGCGTTCCGATGGCGTTGGTTTTCAGTTCGGCTGCGGGCGTGCTTATCTTGGGGGTGCCTGCGTCGTGGCGCTGGCCCGTGGCCGCCAGCCTATTGGCTAGCCATGCCGTTTTGGTTAATGCATTCGCGCACACCGTCTACTGGGATTTGGAGTGGCGAACTTTCATCAGCGGCCCCAGCGCCCGAACCCATGGCGCCTTGGCCTGGGTGGCAGCAGCTTGGCCCTTGCTGGCTCTGGGCTTGCTGATTGTGCGGGCTCTGCGCCGCCGCACCAATCGTCCAGTGTGATGTCGCTCCTACAATAAGCTTTATGAGCAACAGTCAGTACTACCAAAAACACATCTTTTTTTGCTTGAATGAGCGCAAATCTGGTGAGGCATGCTGTGCCGCGCAAGGCGCCCAAGCCTTGTTCGATCATTGCAAGGCAAAGGTCAAGAGCTTGGGAAGGTCTGGCCCCGGTCAGGTGCGAGTGAATAAGGCCGGCTGTTTGGATCGTTGTGCCGGTGGTCCTGTGGCTGTTGTCTACCCTGAAGGCGTTTGGTACACCTTCGTAGATGCGGCCGACATCGATGAAATCATCGAAAAGCACTTGGTTCAAGGCGAGGTGGTGGAGCGCTTGCAATTGCCGCCTCAGGTTGGCAGGTAATCCAGATGAATTCAGGCACCACTCGAGAGCAACTCAAAGGGCCAGCAGGTGCTTTAGACATCGCCATTGACCTGCCTGCGAGCGCGCCATGTGGCACGGCGGTTGTGGCTCACCCCCACCCCCTGTTTGGCGGCACGATGGACAACAAGGTGGTTCAAACCATTGCGCGTGCATTGGTGCAATGTGGTTGGCGCTCTGTGCGCTTTAATTTTCGGGGGGTTGGCGGTTCGCAGGGCGAATATGCAGATGGGATTGGCGAGCAAGAAGATTTGCGCGCCGTCGTCGAGACCTATGGGACAGGTCAGCCGCTGGTTTTGGCTGGGTTTTCTTTTGGCTCTGCGGTCACAAGCCAAGTCCTCCCTGAGTTGCAACAACGCCAAGCTGATTTGCGAGCTGTGATTTTGGTCGGCACGGCCGTTAGTCGTTTTGAAGTCGCTCCACTGTCACCTGAACACCTCGCGCGGGCCTTGGTGGTCCATGGGGAGGTTGATGAAACCGTGCCATTGGGCGATGTGATGAATTGGGCCAGGCCGCAGGGCATGCCTGTGACCGTCGTGCCGGGTGGGGAACACTTTTTCCACGGCCGGCTGCCGACGTTGAAGCAGCTGATTGTGAAGCATATGGCCGGAGTGGCTACTCACTCTGGTAACAGTTGAAAGGCAGATGATGAAAAAAGCTTTTTGGGGTTTTGTGGCGGCCATGTGGTTCGCGGGCGCGCAAGCCGCAGTTTGGCCGACGCCACCGCAGATCGACGCCAAGGCCTATTTGCTTTTGGACATGAAATCGAACCAAGTTTTGGCTGAGCGTGACGCCAACGAGCCAGTTGAGCCGGCGTCGCTGACCAAGCTCATGACGGCGTATTTGGTCTTTGACGCTTTAAAAAACCAGCGCATCATGCTGGATCAAAAACTCACCATCAGTGAGCGTGCGTGGCGAATGCAAGGCTCTAGGATGTTCATCGAGCCGGGCTGGCAAGTGCCAGTCGAAGATTTGATCAAAGGCATGATTGTTCAGTCCGGCAATGACGCGACGGTTGCCCTTGCAGAAGGGGTGGGCGGCAGCGTTGAACAGTTTGTCGACATGATGAATCAGCAGGCCCAAAGCCTAGGCATGGCTGGCACGAGCTACCGCAACCCAGAAGGCATGCCCGCCGAAGGCCACATGACCACCGCATATGACTTGATGCGACTGGCCACGCGGCTTCGACTCGATTTCCCAGAGTATGTGCATTACTACTCCATCAAGCGCTATCGGTACCCAGGTACGCCCAAGGCAAACGACATGAACCGCAACTTGTTGTTGTTTCGTGACCCCACGGTGGACGGTTTTAAAACGGGACACACCAATGCGGCAGGCTATTGCTTGGTGGCCACTGCGGAGCGCCCCATCGCAGGCGCGCCCGACGAGGGTCGCCGCTTACTCAGCGTGGTTTTGGGTGCCCGCAGCTCGATTGCTCGTGCCAACGAAAGTCAAAAACTTCTCAATTGGGGCTACTCTGTCTTCAGCCTGTCTAGGTTGCCCAAAACCGGAGAGGCATTGGCAACGCCGAAAATTTGGTTTGGCCAGCAACCTGTTGCTCAGCTGGGCGTATCAGGGGGCCTGTGGGTAGCCATCCCGAAAGGGGGCGCCGCTCAATTGAAAACCGAATTGAACTACCCCAAACCCCTCCACGCACCGCTGGGTGCTGGCGAGGTGGTGGGCTCTGTCAAAGTGGTGTGGGGCAACGACGACCGTGTCTTGAGCGAGGTCCCGCTGGTGGCAACGCAAGCAGTTGAGCGCGCTGGCGTCATGAAGCGACTTTGGGACCGCCTTTTGTTGTCGCTGGATTGAGACGCTCTGGCTGCTTTTGGCCTCACAAAATGGGTCGAAATAGACATGGGGCTGAACAAGGTGGTATGATCGCGGGCTTTTCGGAATTTTCCGAAGGGTTTTCTGTTTTCAAACGTTTAGGGACGTTACATGCCAACCATTAATCAACTCATCCGTCACGGGCGCGAGGTCGAAAAGATCAAGTCAAAAAGCCCTGCGATGGAAAACTGCCCCCAGCGTCGCGGTGTTTGCACCCGTGTTTACACCACGACGCCTAAAAAGCCTAACTCTGCGCTGCGTAAGGTCGCCAAAGTTCGTTTGACCAACGGCTTTGAAGTGATTTCATACATCGGCGGTGAAGGCCACAACCTCCAAGAGCACAGTGTTGTGCTCGTGCGTGGCGGTCGTGTGAAAGACTTGCCAGGTGTGCGTTACCACATCGTGCGCGGTTCGCTCGACTTGCAAGGCGTGAAAGATCGCAAGCAGTCACGTTCCAAGTACGGCGTGAAGCGCCCCAAGGGATAAACCCCAAATTTCATTCGGTGCCCAGCGCATGCTGAGGCGTAGTGACACTTTTCATGGTGTCGAGTAAGTGAGAGCTTTAATGGCTCTCAAGGCTGAAAAATCAGTCAACTGAAGCAAAGAGGTTAAAAATGCCACGTCGTCGCGAAGTCCCTAAACGTGAAATCCTGCCAGATCCCAAGTTTGGCAATGTTGAACTGGCTAAGTTCATGAACGTCATCATGCAAGGTGGCAAAAAAGCAGTCGCAGAGCGCATTGTTTACGGTGCACTCGAGCAAATTCAAACCAAAACCGGCGCGGATCCGCTTGAGTTTTTCAACACCGCGTTGAACAACGTCAAGCCAGTGGTTGAGGTGAAGTCCCGCCGTGTGGGCGGCGCCAACTACCAGGTTCCTGTTGAGGTTCGTCCGATTCGTCGCCAGGCTTTGGCCATGCGTTGGATCAAAGAAGCGGCCAAGAAGCGCAGCGAAAAGTCGATGGCGTTTCGTTTGGCTAACGAGTTGATTGAAGCCACCGAAGGCCGTGGTGGTGCCATGAAGAAGCGTGACGAAGTGCACCGCATGGCCGAAGCCAACAAGGCCTTCAGCCACTTCCGTTTCTGAGTCAACACCTGATTTTTTGAATCATTATGACTGGGCCCGCCAAGAGCGGGCTTTGGTCAGTTTTGGAGCTTTCACATGGCACGCACTACGCCACTCAATCGTTACCGCAACATCGGTATTTCTGCTCACATTGACGCGGGTAAAACCACGACCACTGAGCGCATTCTTTATTACACCGGCGTGAACCACAAAATTGGTGAGGTTCATGACGGCGCTGCCACCATGGACTGGATGGCCCAAGAGCAAGAGCGCGGCATCACGATCACCTCGGCTGCCACGACGTGTTTTTGGAAAGGCATGGAGCTTCAGTACCCTGAGCACCGCATCAACATCATTGACACCCCTGGCCACGTTGACTTCACCATCGAGGTGGAGCGTTCAATGCGTGTGTTGGACGGCGCTTGCATGGTTTACTGTGCCGTTGGTGGTGTTCAGCCCCAGTCTGAGACGGTTTGGCGTCAAGCCAACAAGTACAAAGTGCCCCGTTTGGCCTTTGTCAACAAGATGGACCGCACGGGTGCCAACTTCTTCAAGGTGGTTGAGCAAATGAAGCTTCGTTTGCGCGCAAACCCAGTGCCAATCGTGATTCCCATCGGTGCCGAAGAGGGTTTCCAAGGCGTTGTTGACTTGGTCAAGATGAAAGCCATCATCTGGGACGAAGCGTCTCACGGCATGAAGTTCGAGCACAAAGAAATTCCTGCAGAGTTGCTCGACTCGGCTAAAGAATGGCGCGAAAAAATGGTCGAGTCGGCCGCTGAAGCGAACGAAGACTTGATGAACAAGTACCTCGAAAACGGTGACTTGTCTGAAGAAGACATCAACGAAGGCCTGCGCCTGCGCACCCTGGCATGCGAAATCCAGCCTATGTTGTGCGGTACCGCCTTTAAGAACAAGGGCGTGCAGCGCATGTTGGACGCAGTGATTGATCTGATGCCTTCGCCTGTCGATGTGCCACCGGTGGCTGGTGAAGACGAGAAAGAGCAGCCCGCTGTTCGCAAAGCCGACGACGCGGAAAAGTTCTCTGGTTTGGCGTTCAAACTGATGACTGACCCATATGTGGGCCAATTGACTTTTGTGCGCGTTTATTCTGGCGTGCTGAAAAAAGGCGACTCGGTTTACAACCCAGTGAAGGGCAAAAAAGAGCGCATCGGCCGTATCGTTCAGATGCACGCCAACAACCGCGAAGAAATCGACGAGATTCGAGCGGGTGACATCGCTGCTTGTGTGGGCTTGAAAGACGTTACCACGGGTGAAACCTTGTGTGACAACGACGCAGTCATCACCTTGGAGCGCATGCAGTTCCCCGAGCCTGTGATCCGCCAAGCGGTTGAGCCGAAGTCCAAAGCCGACCAAGAGAAAATGGGCATTGCTCTGCAACGCCTGTCGTCTGAAGACCCTTCTTTCCACGTCAACACCGACGAAGAGTCTGGTCAAACCATCATTGGCGGTATGGGCGAGTTGCACTTGGAGATCATTGTCGACCGCATGAAGCGCGAGTTCAGCGTGGACTGTAACGTCGGCAAGCCCCAGGTCGCATACCGTGAAACCATCCGCAAAGTGGTCGAAGATGCCGACGGTAAGTTTGTCCGTCAATCAGGTGGTAAAGGTCAATACGGCCACGTGGTTTTCAAAATTGAGCCCAACGAAGCAGGCAAGGGTTTTGAGTTCGTCGACGCGATCAAAGGTGGTGTCGTTCCTCGTGAGTACATCCCCGCTGTGCAAAAGGGTGTCGAAGAAGCCCTGACCACCGGTGTGTTGGCTGGTTACCCCGTGGTAGACGTCAAGGTGACCTTGCACTTTGGTTCCTACCACGACGTGGACTCTTCAGAGCAAGCATTTAAGATGGCCGCGATCTTTGGCTTCAAAGAGGGTTGCCGCAAAGCAAACCCCGTGATCCTTGAGCCCATGATGGCCGTCGAAGTGGAGACCCCAGAAGAGTACGCTGGCAGCGTGATGGGTGACTTGTCCTCACGCCGCGGTATGGTTCAGGGCATGGACGACATGGTTGGTGGTGGCAAGGCGATTCGCGCCGAAGTGCCGCTGTCAGAAATGTTTGGTTATTCCACCACTTTGCGTTCCATGTCACAGGGCCGTGCTACCTACTCAATGGAGTTCAAGCACTACTCAGAAGCGCCAAAGAACGTGGCTGAAGCCATCGTTTCTGCGCGCAGTTAAAGACCTGTCTGCGACACCGTGCCCTTGTGTGCCCGTGCACGAGGAACCCGCAACGGTGTGCAGACGTTAAACCTCACACGGGAATGTTCTTTTTTTGGAGTTAAAAATGGCAAAAGACAAATTCGAGCGGACCAAACCGCACGTAAACGTAGGCACGATTGGCCACGTTGACCATGGTAAGAC
>CBFIFT010000089.1:0-7533 GCA_965661935.1 Burkholderiaceae bacterium
TCGCGTTGGTGGGTTCTGGACCCGCTGTTATGGCAGCCCCACACCTGCTGGCTCGCGCAGGTCTCTCTTTCACTTTGTTTGAAAAGAACGACCGGGTGGGCGGACTTTTGCGCTACGGCATTCCTGACTTCAAAATGGAGAAGTACCACATTGACCGCCGCGTCGAGCAAATGCAAGCGGAGGGCGTGACCTTCGAAACCGGCGTGCTGGTGGGGGCTTGGCCTAAAGACACACGTGTTTACAACTGGTCGAAAAAGACGTTGCAAGCCGAAGCCGTGTTGGCAGATTTCGATGCGGTTTTGTTGACAGGTGGCGCAGAGCATCCCCGCGACTTGCCTGTCCCCGGCCGCGAGCTGGGTGGCATTCATTTCGCGTTAGAGCTGTTGCAGCAGCAAAACAAAATCAATTCGGGTGACGCCTACGCAGATCCGATTCGTGCAGATGGCAAGCATGTCGTGGTCATTGGCGGTGGCGATACCGGCAGTGACTGCGTTGGAACCAGTAACCGGCATGGCGCAGCCAGCGTGGTTCAGTTCGAAGTCATGCCTATGCCGCCCGAGCAGGAAGAGAAATCTTTGGTTTGGCCCTATTGGCCTTTGAAGTTGCGCACCAGCAGCAGCCACGAAGAGGGATGTGAGCGTCAGTTCGCGGTTTCTACCAAGTCGTTTTATGGCGAAAACGGTCATGTGCAAGGCCTGACGACGGTAGAGGTCGAGTTCAAAAACGGTAAGCTTGAGGAAGTTCCTGGCACCGAGCAAGACATCAAGGCAGATTTGGTGTTGCTGGCCATGGGCTTTACCAACCCCATGGCCTCTGTTCTGGATGCCTTTGGCGTCGAAAAGGACGGCCGTGGCAACGCGTTAGCAACGACGGAAGAAGTGGCGGGCTACGCCACGAATGTGAACAAGGTGTTTGCGGCTGGCGATATGCGACGCGGTCAAAGCTTGGTGGTCTGGGCCATCCGCGAGGGACGCCAGGCAGCGAGGGCCATTGACGAGTTCTTAATGGGAGAGACGGCGCTGCCTCGCTGAGCCCGTTGGAGGTTGTTGCTCGACATCGCAGGCCGTGCGTTGTCGGGATTCAATCACGATTAGTCGCAGACACTTGGCTTATCATGGGGCTAGGCGGGCGCAGGCCTGATTTCTGCGCCCTGACTCAATGAAAGCACTGGCTGAGGAGGCCTGTTGTGTCCCGACCTGCATTGGCCGAATTAAAGGGTGTCAGTTTTGCTTATCAGCCAGATCGGCCGATATTGCAGGGCGTGAGCTTGGCCATTCCTCGGGGCAAAGTCACGGCCTTGATGGGGACTTCCGGAGGTGGCAAAACCACGTTGCTGCGTCTGCTCAGCGGGCAAATTCGTGCTCAATCTGGTCAAGTGAACGTCTTTGGGCAAGACTTCACTCAGCCCAGTTACCGCGAGCTGTACCAAGCCCGCCGCCGCATGGGAATGTTGTTTCAATTCGGTGCACTTTTCACAGACTTGAGTGTCTTTGACAACGTGGCCTTTCCCCTGCGCGAGCACTCTCAACTGTCTGAGAGCATGGTGAGAGACATTGTGTTGCTTAAGCTCAATGCAGTCGGCTTGAGGGGGGCCCGTGATTTGTTTCCGGCCGACATATCGGGCGGCATGGCGCGGCGTGTTGCCTTGGCCAGGGCCATGGCTCTGGATCCCGAACTGATGCTTTATGACGAGCCATTTGCGGGCTTGGATCCGATTTCTCTCGGTACGGCCGCGCAACTGATTCGCCGGCTCAATGATGCGCTGGGCCTCACCAGTGTGGTGGTCTCGCATGACCTGGAAGAGACTTTTCGAATCGCAGACCATGTGGTGATTTTGGCTGAGGGAAAAATCGCCGTGCAAGGCACGCCCGAAGAGGTGCGCGACTGCGATGACCCACTGGTGCATCAGTTCGTGAGTGCCAGTGCGGACGGACCGGTGCGTTTTCACTACCCAGCGCGCGAATTGACTGAAGATTTGGGCTTGCCGCTACCTCAGAGGGCCTCGCCATGAATGCGTTTGCGCAAATCGGTTGGGCCACGCGTCGAAAATTGGCGCAAATAGGGCAAGGCTTGTTGCTGTTGCTGCGTATGGTTTGGAGCACGCCTCAGGTCATTAAGCGGTTTGGCTTGGTGCGGGATCAAATGTTCTTTTTGGGTAACCACAGCCTGTTGATCATTGCCGTGTCGGGGACTTTTGTTGGCTTTGTCTTGGGGTTACAGGGCTACTACACACTGCAACGCTACGGATCCTCAGAAGCTTTAGGCCTGTTGGTGGCGCTCAGTTTGGTGCGCGAGTTGGGCCCAGTGGTTGCAGCCCTGCTTTTTGCGGGTCGTGCGGGTACCGCGTTGACAGCAGAAATTGGATTGATGAAGGCGGGTGAGCAATTGACGGCCATGGAGATGATGGCCGTAGATCCAATTGCCAGAATCCTCACCCCTCGGTTCTTGGCTGGGGTGTTGGTGATGCCCATACTGGCGGCGGTTTTTAGCGCGGTGGGTATATTGGGGGGCTGGTTGGTGGCAGTACCTTTGATTGGGGTTGATCCCGGATCATTTTGGGGTCAAATGCAAAGTGGTGTGGACGTCTGGAAAGACGTGGGCAACGGTGTCATCAAAAGTGTTGTATTCGGGGGCGTGGTGACATTTGTGGCGGTCATGCAGGGCTTTTCATGCCAGGCAACGCCAGAGGGCGTCGCCCAAGCCACAACGCGCACGGTGGTGAGCGCCTCGCTGAGTGTGTTGGCCTTGGATTTTTTACTCACGGCGTTGATGTTCTCACTCTGAGGATGCGCCAAGGAAACAGCAATGCAAAAAACCAAATGGGATGTCTGGGTCGGGCTTTTGGTGGTGATTGGATTCGCAGCGATTGCATTTTTGTCGCTCAAGGCCGCCAATTTGCTTCAGGTCAGCTGGGGTGATAGTTATCGCGTCACGGCGCGCTTTGAAAACATTGGCGGGTTGAAACCTCAAGCCGCAGTGAAGAGCGCCGGGGTTGTGGTGGGGCGTGTGGAATCCATTCGACTCGATATGAACACCTACCAAGCCAGCGTGGTGTTGAAGATGGATAGTGAATTTCAGTTTCCCAGTGACTCGTCACTCAAAATTTTGACGAGTGGTTTGCTGGGCGAACAGTATGTTGGGGTTCAAGCTGGTTATGCCACGCAGACATGGCAAGGGGGAGAGTTGGTCACCCAAACGCAGTCTGCGGTGGTTTTAGAAAATTTGATCAGCCAATTCCTCTTCAACCAGACGGCGGCTAAAGTGGATGCTTCGAAATGATCCGCACGTGGATATTGGCGCTGGTCGCCTTCACAACATTGGGCGGCTGCGCGAGCACCGCGGTTTCAAACAACGACCCCTTGGAGTCCGTCAATCGCAAGGTGTTCGAGTTCAATACGGTGGTCGACGACAATTTCGCCCAACCTGTCGCCAAGGCGTATCAAGATTCGGTGCCGCCGTTTGTACAAGGTGGCGTTCGCCACTTTTTTGGCAATTTAAGTGATCTTTGGGGTGGTATCAACGCTCTGGCGCAAGGTTCTGGTGAAGCTGGGATGCTGAATTTGATGCGTTTCATCACCAATTCAACTTTTGGCATGGCCGGGTTCTTAGACATTGCCAGCGAAATGGGGATGAAGCGAACTGTCACCGGCTTAAACGATACCTTGGCCGTATACGGAGTGCCCACTGGCCCCTACCTGATGATGCCCCTATTGGGGCCAACGACTGCCAGAGGCTTAACCGCGCGGGTTGGAGAGTGGCGCGTAGGCCCCATAGCTAGCCCGCTGCAAACGGTAGACGGTACCCGCAGTCGCATTGGACTCACGGCTCTGGAAGTGGTCGATCAGAGAGCGCGTTTGCTGCGCTTGACCTCTCAATTGGGTGGGTTGGCTTTGGACCCTTATAGCTTTGTGCGTGATGCCTATTTGCAACGTGAGCGCAATAAAATCTCCCCTCAAGACAGCCAGTCGCGCTAAGGTGAGTGCACTGCCGTCAGGCATTTGCAGGGAGAAAAAAATGAAAAAGATGATGTGGCGCATTTGGGGTGTGTTGGCTTTAAGCCTAGGCGCTTGGTCGGCGTTCGCCGCCAATCCAGAGCGTGACCCAGCTCGGTTCATTCAAGTTTTGGGTGACTCCGTGATGGCGCAAGTGGTGTCAGATCCGCGCGTCATGGCGGGCGATAGCGATGCCGTGAGAGCCATCGTTGATGAGCGCGTCATCCCTGTGCTGGCGTTTGAGCGCATGACGGCCTCTTCTGTCGGGCCGGCTTGGCGCACCGCAACGCCGGGTCAGAGAGAGCGCCTGGAGGAGGAGTTCAAGGTCTTGCTGGTGAGGACCTATGCCGGTGCGCTGCAGCAACTCAAGGGCAAGTCTCTGAAGGTGTTCCCGGTGCGCATGGGTCCCCAGGATACCGATGTCACCGTGCGCTCTGAAATCCAGGGTCTGGACAGTGAACCCTTGCCACTGTCTTATCGACTTTATCGTGACGGTGATGGGTGGATGATTTACGACATCAATGTGGTGGGCATTTGGCTGGTTGAAACCTACCGGACCCAGTTTGCGCAGCAAATCCAAAAATCGGGCATCGAAGGCTTGATTGGCGCTCTGGCTCGTTTGAATGGTCGCAGCTGAAATGGTGAAGCTGCCTGCCGAGTTGACCCACGATACGCCCGTGCCCCAACTGCTAGAGCAGTTGGTGGCTGCATCGCCTCAGCAAGGCGGCGTCGCAGTTGATGCGTCAGGCCTGACGCGGCTCGACAGCAGTTGCGTGGCATTGCTTCTTGAATGGCAGCGCAGATTGGGCGGGCGTGGCCAAAGCCTGACAGTGCACGGCGCCCCATCCACGTTGGTGGAGCTGTTGCAGGTTTATGGGGCGCAGGAACTCATTCAGATCGCTTAAAGCCGCATGGCCGCACGAGGTGGCCCCTAGCGAACTAGAATAGAGGGCTCATGTCCGCTATTACTTTTCAAAATCTATCCAAGACGTACCACTCACCGGGTGGTGCGGCTTTTCAGGCCCTCATGGATGTCTCGTTTGACGTACAAGAGGGCGAGTTCTTCGGGTTGCTGGGTCCAAATGGCGCGGGCAAGACGTCGCTCATCAGCGTTTTGGCCGGGTTGAACCGGCCGACGCAGGGTCGGGTGAGTGTCTTGGGTCACGATGTGGTGAGCGACTACGCTCAGGCCCGCAAAGCTTTGGGCATCGTGCCTCAAGAGTTGGTGTTCGACCCCTTTTTCTCTGTGCGCGAAGCCTTGCGTATTCAGTCAGGATATTTTGGCGTCAAGGGCAACGACGCTTGGATTGACGAGTTGTTGCATCACTTGGGCTTGAGTGACAAGGCCAACGCCAATATGCGCCAACTTTCCGGTGGCATGAAGCGGCGCGTTCTGGTCGCCCTTGCGCTGGTCCATCGGCCTCAGGTTTTGGTACTAGATGAGCCAACTGCTGGCGTCGATGTGGAGCTGCGCCAGACGCTGTGGCAGTTTGTGGCGGACCTCAACCGAAAAGGCATGACAGTTTTGTTGACGACCCATTACCTAGAGGAGGCCGAGGCTTTGTGCTCGCGCATCGCCATGCTCAAGCAAGGCGAGCTGGTTGCCTTAGAGCGAACATCTGACTTATTGGCCAAGGCCTCTAGCAGTGTCATTCGGTTCAAACTCGATACGCCTTTGCCGCCGCAGTTGGTCGCGCAGGCCCGGGTGACCGGTCGCATCGTGCAATTGCCCGCGCCTAGCGCCGAGGCTGTAGAAGATGTCTTGGCCCAGGTCAGGGCACACGGCGGTGTTGCTGAGCAAGTTGAAATTCGTCCCGCAGATCTCGAAGACGTCTTCATCAGTGTCATGGAGCGCGGATCATGATGGGTTGGCAAACGCTTTTTTACAAAGAAATTTTGCGGTTTTGGAAAGTGGGGTTCCAAACTGTCGCGGCACCTGTGTTGACAGCGCTGATGTACATGTTGATTTTTGGTCATGTTTTGGAAGACCGTGTCACTGTGTTTGAAGGCGTTTCGTACACCTTGTTCTTGGTGCCAGGCTTGGTGATGATGAGCGTTTTGCAAAACGCGTTCGCGAATAGCGCATCGAGTTTGGTGCAAAGCAAAATAATGGGTAATTTGGTGTTCGTTTTGGTGTCACCGTTGTCTCACTGGGCATGGTTTTGGGCTTATGTGCTGTCTGCCACTGTGCGGGGTTTGGTCGTGGGTCTGGGCGTGCTGCTTGTGACTGCTTGGTTCGCCGGCTTGCACGTCGATCATCCTATTTGGGTCATATTGTTTGCCGTATTGGGCGCATCGTTGTTGAGCGCACTCGGCATCATCGCTGGCCTGTGGGCTGATAAGTTTGACCAATTGGCGGCGTTTCAAAATTTCGTGGTGATGCCCATGACGTTTTTAAGCGGTGTTTTTTACTCCATTCATTCCTTGCCGCCCTTTTGGCAAGCTGTGAGCCACGCCAATCCGTTTTTCTACATGATTGACGGATTTCGCTATGGGTTTTTTGGCCAAAGCGATGTCTCACCTTGGCTGAGTTTGGCTATCGTGGCCACTGCCGTGGCCTTGGCGTCAGGCGTCACTTTGCAACTGCTCAAAAGCGGATACAAGATTCGCCACTAGAAAGAGTCCATGACAGAAGAACAACTCGCTCAAATCATCCAAAGCGGACTGCAGTGTGAGCACATCTCCGTCACCGGAGATGGTCGACATTGGGCCGCGGAAATCGTTTCGCCTGAATTTGAGGGACTGTCTCGTATTCAGCGCCATCAGCGGGTCTACGCCGCGCTGGGCCAACGCATCCAAAACGATGAGGTGCATGCGTTGTCTATGAAAACGCTCACGCCTTCAGAGTGGGGGCGGCAGGCCTGATATGGATCAACTGAGAGTTACTGGCGCTGGCAAGCTGAACGGCGAGATCGATATTTCAGGAGCCAAGAACGCGGCTTTGCCTGAGATATGCGCTGCGCTGCTGAGTTCAGAGTTGGTTACCCTGCGCAATGTGCCGCGCCTACAGGATGTTCGAACCATGCTGCGCTTGATCGAGCACATGGGTGTAGCTGTTCAAGGCGACTTGTCCAATGGAAGCTTGGTCCTGAATGCTGCCAACATCGGGCAGCCAGAGGCACCTTATGAGTTGGTTAAAACCATGCGGGCCTCTATATTGACCCTGGGGCCTCTGTTGGCGAGGTTCGGGCACGCGCGAATCTCATTGCCCGGCGGTTGTGCCATCGGGTCACGACCTGTGGACCAGCACATCAAAGGTTTGCGCGCCATGGGCGCCAAGATTGAGGTTGAGCACGGTTACATCGAAGCCAGTCTTGGCCCTGGGCTTGAGCGCCTACAAGGTGCTCGCATCAGCACCGATATGGTCACCGTCACAGGGACCGAGAACCTGATGATGGCAGCGTGCTTGGCGCAGGGTGAGACCATCCTTGAGAACGCAGCGCAAGAGCCCGAGGTGGTGGACTTGGCTGAAATGCTCGTGGGCATGGGGGCTCAGATAACGGGGCATGGAACCAGCCGAGTGCGCATTCAGGGCGTGGAT
>CBFIFT010000090.1:0-7451 GCA_965661935.1 Burkholderiaceae bacterium
GTTAGGGTTAACCATTAAGTCTCTCTCACCAGCGAAGCCCTCTACTATAGCACGCTTAATTTCGTTTGCGCAAACTTTTTCAAAAATATTTTTAGGCTCGGCTGCAAAGTGTCGGTTGGCGCTTCGCTGGACTTGCCATTGTTTGTTGCGTCGCGCCGGTTCTCTTGTGTTTTGATGGTTCGCGCGCTTTGATCGGTCGAATCCAGGTAGGTAAGTCTGGGTTGCGGTGCTCGCTGGACTCGCATAATGAACGCATGTCTCAAATCACTCTCACCAACGCTCAACTGGCTTATGGTCACTGGCGCCTGCTAGACCAAGCCCATTTTTCATTGCGCGCGCGCGACCGGGTCGGCCTCATTGGCCGCAATGGAAGCGGCAAAACCTCTTTGCTCAAAGTACTCGCTGGCGCCGAGAAACTTGATGATGGCGAGGTACAGTGGCAAAAGGGGTTGTTGATTGCGACTGTTGCACAAGAGCCAGAGTTGGTTGCTGAAGACACGATCGCGATGGCTGTCGCACGCGGTTTGCAGCACATTCAGCGTTTGCTTCACGCATACAGCAATCCTGGCGACGACGCTGATCTTGGGGCACTTCACAATGAAATCGATGCACTAGACGGTTGGGGTTGGGAGAGCAGGGTGGATGATGTGTTGGAGCGACTTGGGCTCGATGGTGCGCGCGCCATACACTCGCTTTCTGGTGGCTTGCGCAAGCGTGTTGCACTCGCGCAAGCTTTGGTGCAGAGGCCAGACGTGATGCTGCTGGATGAGCCAACCAACCACCTGGACTTGGAGTCGATCTATTGGCTGGAAGATGTATTGTTGGCGTTTGAAGGCAGCTTTATCACCATCAGCCACGACCGTGATTTTTTGGATCGCGTGACGAGTCAAATCGTTGAGCTAGATCGAGGCAAGCTCACCGCCTACCCAGGAAACTACTCGCAGTACCAAGCGTTGAAAGAAGAGCAGTTGCGTCAAGAGGCTGTGCTGAACGCCAAGGCCGACAAACTGTTGGCGCAAGAAGAGATTTGGATTAGAAAAGGCGTAGAGGCTCGGCGAACGCGAAGCCAAAGCCGAATTGCGCGGCTACAGGCATTGAGGCAGCAGCGACAGGAGCGCCGCGAAGTGGTTGGTCGCGCGCGCATGGAAATCTCTCAAGGCGGAGCTAGCGGAAAGATCGTGGCCGAACTTGATCGTGTGTCACTGAGCTTCAATCAAGAGGGTGGTGCGCTTGCGGTTATCGATGACTTAAGCGTGACCATTTTGAGGGGGGACAAAGTTGGGCTGATTGGGCGCAACGGCTGTGGCAAAACCAGTTTGCTCAAACTGATCCTCGGCGACCTCAAGCCGACCTTGGGTACGGCTCGCTTGGGGGCGCAACTTGACGTCGCCTATTTCGATCAAATGCGTGAGCATCTCGACCCCGATGCAACGTTAGAGGACACCATCAGTCCCGGCAGTGAATGGATTGAAGTCAATGGGCGGCGCACTCATGTCAAAAGTTACTTGGGTGACTTCCTCTTCTCGCCCGCACGGGGGCTGTCCCCCGTCAGGTCCTTATCGGGTGGTGAACGCAACCGTTTGCTATTGGCTCGGTTATTTGCTCGGCCTGCCAATGTGCTGGTCTTGGATGAGCCCACCAACGATTTGGACGTGGAAACGCTTGAGCTGCTCGAACAGTTACTTCAGGAGTTCAAAGGCACTGTGTTTTTGGTGAGCCATGACCGCCGATTTTTATCGAATGTTGTCACGAGCACATTGGTCAATGAAGGACCTGGTCAATGGTGTGAATACGAGGGCAACGTGGAGGACTGGCTTACCCAGTCTGCACGGCGGCGCGAGTTATCCAGCTCCTCAGCGAAAGATACCTCGGTCAAGATCAGCAAAGCACAAACCGAGCACGCCAAGGATGAGCCGAGTAGGACGGGCCGCAAAAAACTAAGCTACAAGGAGCAACGTGAACTCGAAACCTTGCCAGTCACACTCGCCTCGCTGGAAAGCGAGCAAGAGCAACTCGAACTCAAACTTTCAGACCCGGGCATTTACAGCGATGACCCCAAACTTGCTGCTGACATGGCCTCGCGCCTGATGGCTGTCGAAGCCGAGTGGATGGAGGCTATGGAGCGCCTCGAGGCTTTGAGCGGGAGCTGAACCCTTACAGGAATATGAGTCTCATGAACGCGGCTGATTTCATTGCGCTGCTCGCCCTGTGCGCAGCAACCACCTTTACCCCAGGGCCCAACACCACTTTATCGGCCAGCATCGCTGCGCGAGACGGCCTCAAAGTCGCGCTGCCTTTCGTGTTCGGCGTACCTTTGGGTTGGAGTGTCTTGTTGTTCTTGTGCGCCACTGGCTTAAGTGCACCTATCCTAGAGCATCCAGCAGCACGGACTTTTTTGGTCATCGCTGGTATCGCGTACTTGAGTTGGCTCGCTACAAAGTTGCTTCGCGCTCGGCCAGCTGACGGCACCAAGCCGGTTGCCGTCGTCGGATTGTGGGGCAGCTTTGTTCTTCAGTTCGTCAACATCAAGGCCTGGTTTTTAGCGCTCACAATTGCGACGGGGTGGCTCGTCGGGCACCCCAGTTTCGGTAGCCGTTGGTGGGTTGTTTGGCTAACCGTGGTTGCTTTCGCTTTCACAAGTAATTTCAGCTATGCGTGCATGGGTGCGAGCCTACAAGGCTGGTTGCGCGTGGGAAGACGGTGGCAAGTATTCAATGGTTTGATGGCGCTGACTTTGCTGGGCTTGGCGGGGTGGATGGGTATCACCCAGCTTTAAGCGAAAGGTAAGAGCCCTCATACAAGCCGCCAATGGTGAGACTCAACGCCACACCCAGTTGCTTGCCCGCTCAAATTTTGCGGCCTCGCGTCTCCCGCGTGACCCCCATTTGCAATGGGCTTGCGAACAATGCCAACGCATGGGAAAACTCACTTTGGTGCGCCACGGTCAAGCGTCATTTTTGGCCGACGATTACGATAACTTGAGCGACCTCGGGCGACAACAGGCCGAGCGCTTGGGTGCGTACTGGGCGAAGAAAAATCAGAAGTTTGATGCAGTTTATTTAGGGACGCTGCGCAGACATGAGCAAACGCTGCAGGGCATTCTCAAGCACATAGGACCACAAGCAACTCCGGTATACCGTGCTGAGCTGAACGAATACGACAGCCATGCCGTGATCTCTTGTACGCACCCCGCGCCCTTGCCCCCGCGCGACACAGTTGAAGGGTTCAAGCAGCACTTTCGCATATTGAGAGATGGCCTGCGACAGTGGATGGATGGCACTGTGCAGCCTACCGGCATGCCGTCATACCAAGTGTTTGCTGATGGGATCATGGCTGTGGCCAAAGAGATTTGCCGCGAGCACACGGGTAAAAACGTATTGATCGTGAGCAGCGGCGGCCCGATTTCAACCGTGGTGGGACGTTTGCTGGGGACGATGCCAGAAACCACTGTCGAGTTGAACTATCAAATTCGAAACACCGCGTTGGTTGAAGCGCGCATCACACCCAAGCATCTGCGCCTGATGACATTCAATGGCTTGCCTCACCTAGACCTCGATGGTGACGAGGTTATGCATACTTACGCATAACCATGGGCGCTAGCCATTTAGGGTTTTGGCCGGCAGGGCGCCTATGTCTTTGACGAGTTGAATCAAGCCTTGGGCTGCGCTGGTGAGCAACCCATGCCCTGTCGCTGCGTCCGCGGCAGCGGCGTTACCGACAGCCCCTGATGCGTTCAAATCTTGTGCCTGCCAAGCAAATTTGGCACTCACACCATTGCCCAACACGGGGCAGGTTGCAGCGCGGTGCTCACTCGTAGATGGAAAGTTTTCTGCACGTTCCATGCGCACACGTTCAGGATTGAGGGCCAACATCATCGCGGTTTCAACTTGTCCACCATGGACACCAAACCGGCGTTCATGCGAAGTGATGTTTGCCATCGCATCTTCTAAGGGCAATTGATACCAACTGCTGCTGACCACTTGCATACCCAAACGGTGTCGCAAGTCGCGCGCAACCAAATCCAACGCGCCCGCTTGTCCACCGTGGCTGTTGAATATCAACAGCTTTTGAATCCCACTTGAATGAACGGCTGTTGCCAACTCGGTCCACACCCGAATCAGGGTTTCAGAAGACAAAGTCAACGTGCCAGGAAATTTGGCGTGCTCGGGGCTGAACCCCACCTCTTGAACTGGCAATGTCAAAACGGGGAAATCGCCATCCCACGCAGACCTCGCGCGCACCAAAATGCCGGCCATCAGGTCGGCGTCGACAGAGAGGGGCAAATGGGGGCCATGCTGCTCAGTGGCGGCGACTGGCAAAATGGCAACCACGCGGGAGCGAGGCAGCGCTGCCATTTCATGCGTGGTCAGGTCGGCCCATGGGCGCCATAGGGGTGTCGAGGCAGTGGTCATGTGCGATATCTTAAAACCCCTGCGCGATGACTGTGGCAACATAAGCAAAAATCACACGACGCCCAAGTCCCCCGATGCATCCCCCGCGGCACCGAGGGTCACTTACACCCAATAAGCATGAAATCACCGTTTGTCACGCTTTTCAGCGTGTTGCTATCCATACCCACTCTGGGACACACGCAGACATGGCTGAACGAGAGTTCGATCGCAAAGACCGAGCGCACACAAGCACAACTGATCGCGTATGCGCCGAGCGGCTTTCAACCCGGGGCCCCAGTCGAGGTGGGCCTGTTGCTGACTCACGCGCCGGACTGGCACACATACTGGAAGAATTCAGGTGAATCGGGCCTGCCCACCACGATTGAATGGCGGCTCCCGACAGGCGCGACTGCGGAGCCAATGCGCTGGCCAACACCGAAAAGATTCCAGCTGGGCCCGTTGGCAAATTATGGCTACGACGGGACTGTCTTGCTTTCCAGCGCGTTCACACTCAACGGTGGGCCATCGAGTGAACAGGTGACCATTGGGGTCTCGGCCAATTGGTTGGCCTGTCGTCAAGAGTGTGTGCCCGAGTCAGCTGAGCTCACACTCACGCTGCCCACGATCAGCGCACATACGGGTGACCGAGCGTTTTTTGAAGCGGCACGTCGGAGCTGGCCACATGAGAGCTCAACACCTGCCACCATGCGGGTCGTGGACGGCCAGCTCAAGCTCGATGTCGAAGGTGTTTCGGCGCCATGGCAAGGCCAGCGTTTGGACTTGTTTCCAGAGACCGAATACCTAATATCCGCAGGCGCGACGCCTGAGATGGCTTGGTCTGGAGACCGGCTGGTTGCCACGATTCCGCTCTCGCCCGATAGAGAGCTTGCCCCGCGCAGCGTGGCGTGGGTATTGGCTCATAGCGAATTGGCGCACGGTGAGCCTGCACCAGCCGGCTTGCGCGTGGTGGCTCAGATGCAAGGTGAATGGCCGGAGGTGACCCCGATTCAAATCAGCCCCGCGCTGTCGCAAGCGCTCCAACGGCCAGTCAACAGCACACAGACCAGTTGGTGGGGAGCTTTCGCTTTGGCCTTTTTGGGGGGTGTTTTGCTGAACCTCATGCCTTGCGTCTTCCCGGTTTTGGCCATCAAGGTCCTGGGCATGACACAGCAACAAAGTGCTGCCACGCGCAAGCTCAGCGGCCTCGCTTATACATTGGGGGTGGTTGCGTCTTTCGCAGCCCTAGCCGCGGTCCTGTTCAGCCTGCGCTCTGGAGGCCTCGCTGTTGGCTGGGGGTTTCAGCTCCAGGAGCCATGGACGGTGGCAGGCTTGGCGATACTCTTTGCCCTCATCGGCCTCAACCTCGCAGGCCTGTTCGAGGTCAACGCCGCACTGCCTAGCCGTTTGACAGGGCTCAGGCTTCGCCACCCAGTCAGCGATTCATTGTGGTCTGGCGTGCTGGCTACGGCCGTCGCTTCGCCTTGTACAGCTCCCTTTATGGGTGCGGCGCTGGGTTATGCCATCACTTTGCCAGCTTGGCAGGGCGTTGCTCTTTTCGCCGGAGTTGGGCTGGGTATGGCTGCGCCCTACTTGTTGCTTTCATGGGTGCCCGCGCTTGGTCGTTTTTTGCCAAAGCCTGGGCCTTGGATGGTCAGATTCAAGGAGCTCATGGCTTTCCCGATGTTTGCGACCGTGGTTTGGCTGCTGTGGGTGCTGGGTCAGCAAGGTGGCATCAACGCGAGCGCGGCACTTTTGCTCATGGTGCTCAGCCTGGCTTTTCTTTTGTGGCTTTGGCGACTCGAGTCCAAGTACCGCATGATTTGGCGGGTCATAGGCACAGCCGTTTTGATAGGTACGACCACTTGGGTCGCACCCTACATTCAGGAAACAACGACCACCCAAGCAGCCACGGGTGACTGGCAGCCATGGAGCACGCAAGCGCAACAAGAGGCACTGGCCAATTCTCAGGCCGTGTTTGTCGATTTCACGGCGGCTTGGTGCGTGACCTGCCAAGTTAACAAGATCAATGTGCTGTCTGATGGCCGAGTCAAGGAGGCTTTTGCTAACGGCGATTGGTTGCTTTTGCGAGCAGATTGGACCAAAAGAGACCCTGAAATTTCAACTGCCTTGAATCAACTGGGGCGGACCGGCGTGCCAACGTACGCGGTTTACCACCCAAACAGCCGGCCAAAAGTATTGAACGAATTGTTGAGCGTCCAAGAAGTTTTGACCGCTCTATCCCCTGATAATTGACCCCATGTTTACGACCCTACAAAACGATACTTTCTTGCGGGCCTGCCTGCGCCAATCCACCCGCTACACCCCTGTTTGGCTGATGCGTCAAGCGGGTCGCTATTTGTCTGAGTACCGAGACACGCGCGCCAAAGCCGGCAGTTTCATGGGGTTGGCCACCAATACAGACTTTGCGACCGAGGTTACCCTGCAGCCACTTGATCGGTACGACTTAGACGCCGCGATTTTGTTTTCTGACATCCTCACGGTTCCTGATGCTATGGGTTTGGGCTTGTCTTTTGTTCAAGGTGAAGGCCCAAAATTTGATCATCAAGTGCGCGATGAAGCCGCGGTGGCGAAACTGCAAGTGCCTGACATGGACAAACTCAGGTACGTGTTTGATGCGGTCACGTCCATCCGACGGGCCCTGAACGGCCGTGTCCCGCTGATTGGGTTCAGCGGCAGCCCCTGGACTTTGGCCTGTTACATGGTCGAAGGTGGCGGCTCAAGTGATTACCGTGCCGTCAAGAGCATGATGTACACGCGACCTGACTTGATGCACCAAATGCTCAAAGTGAACGCCGATGCGGTCGCGGTGTATTTGAATGCACAAATTCAAGCTGGCGCACAGGCTGTCATGATTTTTGATAGTTGGGGTGGTGTACTAGCCGATGGGGCATTTCAAGAATTCAGCCTGAACTACACCCACCGAGTCCTGTCACAAGTCGCCACCACACACGAGGGGCAGATCATCCCTCGCCTCGTTTTCACGAAAGGTGGCGGACAGTGGCTCCATGACATGCGCTCACTTGACTGCCATGTTTTGGG
>CBFIFT010000091.1:0-7432 GCA_965661935.1 Burkholderiaceae bacterium
CCTCAAAGACAAGGCAAGCGGCGAATTCGTCGCCAACACGCAAGTGTTTGAGACCACGGCTGGTCGGGCCATCTTGTCAGAGATATTGCCCAAAGGCCTACCGTTCGAGTCTTTGAACCGCGCGCTGAAAAAGAAAGAAATTTCTAAGCTGATCAACGCTTCATTCCGCCGCTGCGGCCTTAAAGAGACCGTGGTTTTTGCAGACAAGTTGCTGCAAAACGGTTTCCGCTTGGCAACCCGTGCGGGTATCTCGATTGCGATCGATGACATGTTGGTCCCACCAGAGAAGCCCGCCATCATTGAGCGCGCTGAAGCCGAAGTGAAAGAAATTGCCAAGCAA
Source organism: Burkholderiaceae bacterium (assembly GCA_965661935.1). GTDB lineage: Bacteria > Pseudomonadota > Gammaproteobacteria > Burkholderiales > Burkholderiaceae_C > RS62. Next base: position 341 of record CBFIFT010000091.1, read on the forward strand.
TACACATCGGGTTTGGTGACTGCTGGCGAGCGCTACAACAAAGTGGTCGACATTTGGGGCAAAGCTGGTGACGAGGTCTCCAAGGTGATGATGAACCAACTCTCCAAAGAGTTGACAGTCGATCGCCATGGCAAAGAAGTCGAACAAGAGTCTTTCAATGCCATTTACATGATGGCTGACTCTGGCGCCCGTGGTTCGGCCGCTCAGATTCGACAGTTGGCCGGTATGCGTGGTTTGATGGCCAAGCCAGACGGCTCGATTATTGAGACGCCTATCACGGCCAACTTCCGCGAAGGCCTCAACGTGTTGCAATACTTTATTTCGACACACGGTGCTCGTAAGGGTCTGGCAGACACCGCTTTGAAGACCGCTAACTCAGGCTACTTGACCCGCCGCTTGGTTGACGTCACGCAGGACTTGGTTGTCATCGAAGACGATTGCGGCACCACCAACGGCACCGCCATGCGCGCCATTGTTGAGGGTGGTGAAGTCATTGAGTCCCTGCGCGAGCGCATCTTGGGCCGCACTGCAGCCGAAGACGTCGTCAACCCAGAGACACAGCAAGTGGTGGTCCAAGCTGGCGAAATGCTTGAAGAAGACCAGGTCGACGAGATCGAAGCGGCTGGCATCGACGAAGTCAAAGTGCGCACCGCCTTGGGTTGTGACACACGCTTTGGCTTGTGCGCCAAGTGCTATGGCCGCGACTTGGGCCGTGGCGGCCTGATCAACACGGGCGAAGCCGTGGGTGTGATCGCTGCTCAGTCGATTGGTGAGCCAGGCACGCAGCTGACCATGCGCACCTTCCACATCGGTGGTGCGGCATCACGCGCTGCCGTTGCCTCTAGCGTGGAAGCCCGCTCCAGCGGCACGGTCAGCTTCAACTCGACGATGCGCCACGTGGCCAACTCCAAGGGCGAGTTGGTGGTGATCGCCCGCTCTGGCGAAATCGTGTTGCAAGACGAGCACGGTCGCGAGCGCGAGCGCCACAAAGTGCCGTACGGCGCGGTGTTGACCATCAAGTCCGGTGACTCAGTCAAGGCTGGACAAATATTGGCCAACTGGGATCCGCTGACGCGCCCCATCATCACCGAGTTTGCGGGTCAGGTGAAGTTTGAAAACATCGAAGAAGGCCTGACCGTTGCCAAGCAATTGGACGACGTCACAGGCTTGTCGACTCTGGTTGTGATTGACCCCAAGCACCGTGGTTCGACCAAGGCGGTTCGCCCATTGGTGAGACTGCTCGACGCCAATGGCGAAGAGGTCAAGATCCCTGGCTCAGATCACGCAGTGGCCATCGGCTTCGCTGTGGGCGCATTGATCCAAGTGCGTGATGGCCAAGAAGTTGGCCCAGGCGAGGTGTTGGCCCGTGTGCCTGTTGAAGGTCAAAAGACTCGCGACATCACCGGCGGTCTGCCTCGCGTGGCCGAGCTATTCGAAGCACGCACCCCCAAAGACAAGGGCGTGTTGGCCGAGATGACCGGTACGGTGTCGTTTGGTAAAGAGACCAAGGGCAAGCTGCGTTTGCAGATCACCGATCCAGACGGCGCTGTGTGGGAAGAGTTGATCCCCAAAGAGAAGAACGTCTTGGTGCACGAAGGCCAAGTGGTCAACAAGGGCGAAAGCATTGTGGACGGCCCAGCTGACCCACAAGACATCTTGCGTTTGTTGGGTATCGAAGAGCTGGCGCGCTACATCGTTGATGAAGTGCAAGACGTCTATCGCCTGCAGGGTGTGAAGATCAACGACAAGCACATTGAAGTCATCGTGCGTCAAATGTTGCGCCGCGTCGTGGTCGAGAACACGGGCGACTCGAGCTACATCTCGGGTGAGCAGGTTGAGCGCAGTGAGATTCTCAATGTCAACGCCGCCTTGCGTGCCGAGGGCAAAGTCCCCGCCACGTACAGCAACGTGTTGTTGGGCATCACCAAAGCGTCGTTGTCGACCGACAGCTTCATCTCTGCGGCATCTTTCCAAGAGACCACGCGGGTGCTCACCGAGGCTGCCATCATGGGCAAGCGCGACGAGCTGCGAGGCCTCAAAGAAAACGTCATCGTGGGCCGCCTGATCCCTGCCGGCAGCGGCATGGCTTACCACGACGCACGGCGTGCCAAAGAGCAGCTTGATGAGCAAGAGCGACGCGCGATCGCAGAGGCTGAGTCTGTGGTGTTTGACACCCCAGAGTCTGCCGATGACGAGCAGGAGTCAAGTGCTCAAGAGTGACCCTGAGTCGCTGCTCATGAAGTAGAGCTCAGCCCCTGTCGTTAGGTTACTGACGGCAGGGGCTTTTTTGTGAATTTCAGGCTTATGCAACCCTCGACCGAACTCAGCCAGTTACTGCTAGCCACGGCAAAAGCCTTGGCACAGGTCGCGCGTGGGCAGGCCACAAATACCGCGATGCAACCCGTCGCCACTGCGCAAAAGGCTGGCGTCCAAGCCTTGTTGTTCCACGCGCTGAGGCATTGGGGTTGGACCCAGGCTTGTATCAAGGTACTGGCGCCCAAGCAGCCCAAACCAGCCGTTCACGCCTTGCTATGCGTGACATTGGCGCTGTTGGTGTTTCCCAAAAAAGGCGTGGCCTACGACCCCCACACGTTGGTCAACCAAGCCGTCGCAGCCTGCCGCTTGAACATGAAGTTGGCGCACGCTCACCGCATGGTCAATGCTTGCTTGCGGCGAGCACAGCGCGAGCAAGATGCCTTGCTGAGCCAGTTGGCAGAGGACGAGCTGGCGCGCTACAACCTGCCACTTTGGTGGCTTGAAAAACTGCGCATCCAGTATCCACGCCATTGGCAAGCCATCGCGCAAGCACAAAGCCAGCCGGCACCCATGGTGCTGCGTGTCAATACGCGCATGCATACCCAACAAGCCTATCAAGAGCTGCTGTCCGAGCAAGGCATGCCGTCACATGCCGTCGGCCCAGCAGGGCTGGTCTTGGATACACCGGTACCCGTGAGCGCCTTGCCGGGGTTTGGCCAAGGGGCCGTTTCAGTCCAGGACGGTGCAGCACAACTCGCGGCAGAGTTGGTATGGCAAGGCCTGCGGGGTGACCACCATAGCCCACCCAAAATACTCGACGCGTGTGCGGCTCCGGGCGGCAAAACAGCCCACATCCTCGAACTGGGCGATGCACAAGTGTTGGCGCTTGAAGTTGACGAGGCGAGAAGTCAACGGATCCATGACACCTTGGCGCGTTTGGGACTGAGCGCCGAAGTGGTCGTAGCCGATGCCTCACAAGCGGGCGAGTGGGCAACACAAGGCCCGTGGAACAGGATATTGCTTGACGCGCCCTGTTCGGCCTCTGGAATCGTGCGCCGCCACCCCGACATCGCGTGGCTGCGCCGAGAATCAGATATCGAGGCCCTGAGAAGGGTTCAAGCGGAATTGCTGGAAGCACTTTGGCCTCAACTCAAAGCCGGCGGGCGCTTGGTTTATGCAACCTGCTCGGTGTTCTTAGAAGAAGGGGAGCAGCAGGCCCAGTCGTTCTCTGAGCGCCACCCGGACGCCACCCGCCTCGATGCACCCGGCCATTTACTGCCTCAGCGCGCGGAGCTCGAAAGTGAACATGAGATGAGTCACAATGTGCGTATGGCATATGACGGTTTCTTTTATGCGATTTTTCAAAAACGTTGACTCGCATCGTTGGAGCGGCGCACTGAGTGCGGCTGTCATTTTTTGGCTGGTGCTGTGCGCGCCAGTCCAGGCCGACGCCAGTGAGGTCGGTGTGCGCCAAATTGGCGATGAGCTCAGTTTGAACGCCAGTATCCAATTGCCCTTGCCCGTGCAGCTTGAGGCTATTTTGCGCAACGGCGTTCCGCTCACACTTGTACAAGAGGTGCGGGTCATTCGAAAGCGCTGGTATTGGCCAGACACAGAAATTTTGCGCCAGACCCGCGAATGGACACTTGCTTATCAAGCCCTCACCAGCCAATGGCGCGTCGCCAATCTAGCAGAGCAGACTGTTACTCAGCTCGACAGCGCCAAACATGCGTGGCATATGGTGACCGATATAGACGACTGGCGCATTGCTCAAGTCACGGACCTGGGGGCACTCAATGAGGCCGAGGTAGAGATGCGTTGGTCCGTCGAGCCGCAATGGCGTGGCGGCAATGCCTTACCCGGCCTCACGGACCAAACCAACGTTAGCTTTGCAGCTGAGGCTCGTGGCAGCATGAGGCACATCATTGCGCCTGTGCGAGACGCCATGTCTACAGGCAAGCCCGCACAGCCATGAACCCGATCGATCGAGAGATGAGCAGCACGGAGCGCACTCGCTCATTGGCCATCTTGGTCTTGTTGCTGCTGATCGGCGCGATGGCTGTCGTGATGCTTTCATTGCTCACACAAGCCACATCAGATTTCAATCAATACACGGACTACTTTCAGGTCCTGGTTGGCATCAATGTGGTGGTGGCGCTCGTCTTGGCTTTATTGGTCTTGTGGTTATTTGTGCGGTTGTGGTTGCGCAGGCGTGCACGCAAGTTTGGTAGCCGCTTGCTCGCTAAATTAGCCGTTATCTTTGCGCTGTTAGGGGTGGTGCCAGGCGCGGTGGTCTATGGCGTTTCGGTGCAATTTGTCTCGAGGTCCATCGAGACTTGGTTCGATGTGCGTGTGGAAGGCGCATTGCGTGCAGGACTCAACTTGGGCGCGAGCACCATCAACTTGCTCAGCCGAGACATGCGCCAGCGGGTTCAAACACTGATGCAACAAAACAATTCAGTGGCACAGTGGACGTCGCCTTTGCAGCTCGAGCGGTGGCGCGAACAACTGGGAGCCAAAGAAATCATCGTTTGGACGCCTGACGGTGAAATCTTGTCCAGCGTGGGAACCAGCGGCTACAGCCTCAGGCCTGAGCGTCCACCTGTACAACGCAAGCAGGCCGCCCGCCAAATTGGCGTGGTGTCATGGGTGACTGGCGTTGATGACCTAGACCCAAGCGCCACGCGCAGCCCGCCACGGGTGCAAGTGGTGGGTTACCTCAGTGCGTTGCGCACCGATTTGGTCACAGAGTCAGCATTTATCCAAGTGGTTAGCCCTCTGCCCGAACAGCTGGTTGCAGACGCTCTGAGCGTGCAGCAAACCAACCGCGAATACCAAACCCGCGCCATCGCCAGAGAAGGCTTGCGCACCATGTATGTCGCCACGCTCACTTTGGCCTTGTTTCTGACCATGTTCGGCGCCATCGTGATCGCGGCGCTACTGGGAAGTCAATTGATACAACCCTTGTTGGTGCTGGCGCAGGGAGTGCGTGACGTCGCCAAAGGCGACCTCAGCCCTCGTTTAGCGACGCACACCAAAGATGAATTGGGCGATTTGACCCGAGCCTTTGCCGACATGACCGGCCAACTCTCAGACGCCCGCGCCGCTGCCGACACCAGCATGGCGCAACTCGAAGGTGCCAGGGCCAGCTTGCAAACCATCTTAGACAGCCTCACATCAGGTGTGCTGGTGCTGGACGCGCAACGAAAGCTGATTCAGGCAAACCCAAGCGCCAACCAAATTTTGGGCCAGCCTGTAGACCAGTGGGTCGGCCAGCCGTGGCCAAAAACGGGGCCGCTTGGAGACTGGATGGCGGCCATGTCGCAGCATTTTGAGCAAGACCTTTTTGAGCAAATCGAGGGCGACACACATTGGCAAGAAACCTTTGAGCTCCAAGTGGACGACAACGTCGGCCCCATGGATGGCCCACAGTCGGGCAAATTGATTTTGATGGCTCGGGGTGCCTTTTTGCCCGACGGCTCGTCGCTGGTGGTCTTTGACGACATCACTGCCATGATCTCTGCCCAGCGGGCACAGGCGTGGCACGAAGTCGCCCGCCGCTTGGCCCACGAAATCAAAAACCCACTCACACCCATCCAACTCTCGGCAGAGCGGCTTGAACACAAATTAAAAGACAAGCTAGAAAACACAGACCAAAACCTACTGGCTAAATCCGTGCGCACCATCGTGACCCAAGTGGATGCGATGCAGCGCATGGTCAATGAATTCAGAGACTTCTCTCGGTTGCCCAAAGCTCAGCTCTTGCCACTCAACCTCAATGAGCAAATCCAAGAAACCATGGCACTGTACGAGGGCTCAGCCATACCGGTCGCCATCGACTTGCAAGCAGGCCTGCCACTGATATTGGCCGATGCCGAGCAACTCAGACAGGTCATACATAACTTGGTGCAAAACGCCATTGACGCCAACGAAAGTGCTGACAGCAAGCAACCAGTCGCACTGCAAACGCGCAGCAACGAAGCCGCCACACACGTGCGTCTCACTGTCTCTGACAGTGGTGCTGGCTTTCCTGATCACGTGCTCAGGCGAGCGTTCGAGCCCTACGTCACCACCAAGGCCAAGGGCACAGGGCTTGGTTTGGTGATGGTGAAAAAAATTGCAGACGAACACGATGCACGCGTGCGCGTTCGCAATCGAGTGGAAGCGGGTCATATCATTGGCGCCGCGGTATCGGTATCATTCCCCATCATGGGCACACCTCAGACAAGAGACATTTAGGTATGGCAACAATATTGGTAGTAGACGACGAGTTGGGCATTCGCGACTTGCTCTCGGAAATTCTTGACGACGAAGGCCACCACGTGATCTTGGCCGAGAACGCAGGCAAAGCCAGAGATGCCCGTGCCCGCGGCCGCCCCGACTTGGTCTTGCTCGACATCTGGATGCCCGACACAGACGGCGTCACATTGCTCAAAGAGTGGGCCAGCGCCGGTCAACTGAATATGCCGGTCATCATGATGAGCGGCCACGCCACCATCGACACCGCAGTTGAAGCCACGCGCATTGGTGCCTTCTCATTCCTCGAAAAGCCCATCACGCTGCAAAAGCTATTGGCCGCAGTCGAGCTCGGCCTCAACCGAGGTATGCAGGGCGCGGTTAATGCGGTCATGCAGCCCAACTTGCAAGCCCAAGCCCAAGGCTCACTGCTGTCCACCGAGCGCGAGGAAGAGGCCACTCAAGCCCAGGCCAACAACGAGCCGATCCAAGCTGCAGGCGGGCGCCACCAATTCGACATGGACAAGCCCTTGCGTGAAGTGCGCGACGAGTTTGAGCGTGCCTATTTCGAGTTTCACCTCGCCAAAGAAGGCGGCTCTG
>CBFIFT010000092.1:0-7426 GCA_965661935.1 Burkholderiaceae bacterium
GTCTGCTTGGAGACCACAGTGCCATCCGCTCGGACGACGAAAGTGCTGTCAAGATTAGCCGCATCGGTCGGCCCCGCCAGCGCGAGCACTTGATGAACGGTGCGTCCAGGTCGGTAAACGATCACGTTGCCACCCGAGACAGCACCGAAAACCCCGACAAAGCTCGGTCGCGTTGGCACCACAATGCGGTCACCATCTTCCAAAGTGAGGTCGGGCAAGGCATCAATCGACACCTGCTCAGGGGCCAACTCGAGCGCCACCCTCCCGCTGCTTCGCATTGACTTGAGTCGCTCCAATTGGCGGGCCGCCACAGCTTGACTCCTTTCGGTCGCGGCCAGCTGTGCTGACGCGTTGCTGCTGATGCGGGCATCCCCTGCCATCAGTCCAACCTGCCCCTCTAGGTCGGCCTCAAGCGCATGAACCAGTTGGTCCAAGTTGGCTTGTTGATGGCGCCGCACCGACGCGCGTGTGAACTCTGTGCCATACAAATAGGCCTCAGAGCTCAACCCACCCACACGGCGCAACAGTTGGGGGAGCGTCTCACCGAGTTGGGCTGAGTAGATACCCGGTGAAGCGACCTCTCCTTCAACGCGCACCAAGCGGTATTGCTTCTCAGTTGGTACTTGCAGGTCTGCTTGAGAGAAAACAGTGACCACATCGCCAGCGCGCAACTCAAGGTTTTGGCTCGAGTCGCCTTCCAGAACCAAGGCACCTAAATCGAAAGAAATCAGCTCGTTTTTCAAAAGCTCACGGTCCAAACGCTCAATGACCGCGTAGTCCCAATTCAATGCCGTGAAGTTGGACTTCAGGGCTTGCGCTGCCTGTGCGGCTGATTCGGTCCGTGCGTTCGCACTCAGACCGCCGCGATTCTTGCGCTCAAAGTAGTCTGGTGAAATCAACGCCTCTTTGGTTGGGATCAGATCCAACAACCGCATGCCCTCGAACCACTTGGCTCGGCCGGCTCGGGCCACGGGCCCCTGCAGGGTCACGTCATTGCGAAAAGCGGGGGTCATCGCCTGCAGCGTCAAGATATCCCCATCACGAAGTACCGTGCTCAGCCCTTGGTCATCGAGCGCGACCTCGACGATCTCACGCGCAGAAGCTGGCCCTTTGGCAATGCGTTCTAGCGATGCCCGTGCGGTCTCGACCAGGTTTGAGACGCCTCCCAAATCCTCCATAAGGCTGGCTATTGTGGTCTGCCCCCGGATTTCATAAATCGCAGCGTGGTCGGTGAATCCTGCCACGGCGACCTGAGGCCCGATCGGCGGAATCACGATCACGTCGCCAGACTGCAAATGCACGTCTTGCGACTGGTCGCCGTGTAAAACAAAATCATAGACATCAAAGCGCTTGATCGTTTGGTTGGCACGCCGCACCTCAATACCGCGCATCGAGCCACGTGAGCTCGGCCCACCGCTGGCAAACAAGGCGTTGACCAAGGTGCTCAAACTGCTGAGTGTGTAAGTCCCGGGACGCTGGGCTTGACCAACCACATAGACTTGAATGCTTCGCACACGCGAAACGGTCGCTGTCAAGTCAAAAGACTTGAACACCTTGCCAACGTGCGCCTTCAGGGCGCCGCGCAGTTGCCCAGCTCGCATGCCTGTCACCGCCAGCGGGCCAACCTTAGGCACCATCAGTAAGCCTGAGCGATCAACGACCAATTGCGCAGCCAAATCAACCGAGCCCCACAGTTGCAACTGCACCTCGTCTCCGGGCCCCAAGACGTAGTCATCTGGCGGAGCGATGTTGGTCAGCGCTGAGTAGCGGTTACTTGCTGAAAAGAAGTCAGCGCCGAAAACGGGCAATTCAACGCCGACTGCACGCGCGACAAACTGCTGAAAAAGCGAGGGCTCGGATTTGATGGCCGTGGGCACACTGATGTCCGCCACTGGCGATTGCACCGCGGAATGCACCACGGCCGGGGGCAAATCCAACCGCCGATCCAACGTCAAAGGAGCACCTGAGTCATTGGGGCCGATTTGAGCCTGGGCATAGCCGCCCGCCAACAACAGCCCCAAACCCAGCAAAAGCCCTTGCCCCATTCGCGTCCAAGTGGTGAGTTGGTCTCTTAGCAGGGTCCTACCCGCGCGGTTTGCATGCTTGTTTTTAATTCGTTTCATAGTATTACATTTAACGCATATTTTGAATTTAATGTATTAATTATAGTTAATTTAAAGAGGGTTTCCAGCGGATCCTGTGCCCCAGCAAAGTGTGCATCTAGAAATCTGTGTCGCCTGGACGATGTGCGTCCGCGGGCCCATGCTCACCACCCAGTCGCGGCCGGGGCATTCAACTGCGCCGAGTCACGGCTCTGGGGTGGTGCCGCAGACCCCAAGGCGTCACCGCTGCGGGGAGGCACTGGCAGGGCATCTCGAATGGACCAATTGCCCTCTTGACGAGCCCGCAGCACTTGATGCAAGGGATAGGCGCGGGTTAGGCTAGCGCCCCCATCGCGGGTCAACGGTGTCCAACTCAAGCGCGCAAGTCCGCCCAACGAACGGGGCGAGATGACATCAAAAGGCATCTCGATATAAATGCCTTTGTCAAACGAGCCCTCACCAAAGTCCTGGGAACTTGCCTGCGTGCGGGTGAGCCAAGCACCAAAGCGAACCCCGTTTTGAAAGCTGCGGCTCAGGTCCAAGGTTGTGCCCCAATCGCCAGCGAGGTAGCGGCCCACACGCCAAGTCGCATCCACATCAGCAATGCCCGTTTGCCAATGCCAGGCAAGGTGCCCCGTATTGACCGCGTAATCGCTGAAACCAAAGTCTTGGGCAAAGCGGCGTTGCCAAACGTGGTTCAAGTCCAAACCCACGGACCAGTTTTTTCGCCACGGGCTATACAAAACCTCAGCCCCAAGCCCTCCAAACATGGACTCCAGCCAGCCGCCGTATACGCTCGAATACCAGCCCCCGCCCCACTCACTCATGTGGGTCAACTGCAACCGGTCCAGCGCAACGGGCGACGTCGTGAGGTATCGGCGTTGATCGGTTCTGACGCGAGGTAAGTTGGACGGTGCATCGTAATGAAACGAGCCATAGTTATCGAAAGCGCGCACATTGAGCTTGCCGCTCATCCAAGTGGAGGGGCGCCAACGGTATTCCAACTGCGCGCTCGCATCCCATTGGTACAAAACAAATGCGTCGGGTCCGCCAATGACTTGTTTGAACTCAGGGACCACGCGCCAACTCAGGGACTGAATGCGCAGGCCGGACTGACCACGCGGCGGCAAGTCAGTCGCTGTGCGCAAGCGCAAAGCACTGGGCAGTGCCCGTTGCTTTTGAAGCGCCCACTCGTAGCGGTCCACCTCTATGCGCCGCAGGCCCAAACCATGCTGCTGCAATTGCAGGCTCAGCGTGCGCACCTCAGCTGGCAAGCTGACGTGAGCCAACCCAATCACTTTTTGTACACGCGCGTCAACAAACACCTCATTGCCGACCTCAAGGACGAGTTCGGCCTGATGTTGGCGCACTTGCATGTGGACCCACTCCCAACCGGTTGCTTGCTGAATGGCTTTTGCCAGCGCTTGCGGCGAGGCCTCCTTCAGAGTGTTCGCTGGCGGCACGCCAGGGTCTAGGGCTTTGGGCGTTGTCAACTGAGCCAAGCCATTGGGCCCACCGTGCAAACTCAGCCCGAGCATCCAGCGGTTGCCGCGCTCTCGCCCCAGGGTCCAATCAACGTGCTCGTTTTGTCGAAATACCAGCCCCCAATTCCAAGGTGAATCCGAGCGAATGGTTTCATGGGGCTCTGATGTGTAGTTGTTGGGGTCCCACTCGGCTTTGAAGGCCCAACGCGCAGAGGCCGTGTATTGGATACCCACGAATGGAGACACCGGTCCGGTAAACCATGCACCAACCCCGGGTGTGCCACCTTTGCCCACGGCTGCATGCTGGCGCTGCTCCCAGCGAGAGCCCAACACCGACAATGGATTGCCCCAGTTTTGTCGGTTCGCCAGATAGCCCCACCCCAGCCCCAGGCTTGTATCCCAGCGGCGCCAGCGCTTGCTGGCAACCACATACTCGCTGGCAAACAAACCGGTACCACCCAGATCTCTCAACCCCAGGGCGACCTGCGGCTGAATGCGACCTTCTTGTGCCAAGCGCAACCGCAAATCAAATGACTTGTCTTTGTTCGACTGACCCGTCGTGGATACGCCATATGCTGTATTGGCTTCGTCGCTGTATCGGAACCCCGCGGCCAGCCAATCAAAAGGCTGCAGCATCACGCTGACTCGCCGATATGGCTCAACCAAACTGTAGTGGATGCGTGCACCGCCCGCCGGCATCATGCGCGCGCTGGGGGTTTGAAAGTAACCCGACTCACCCCAATCGTTGGCGGTGACTGCGAGTTGCCCTTGATCAATCCCGCGCAACCCGCCCCCATTTGCAGATAGCCTCCATTGCCCGAAAGCCTTTGGCGGGGCACCGTGCTCAGAGAGCAGTACTTCTAAGGGGGGCTGCAGCGCCAACAGTTCAGCCATGCGAATCGATACTGCATCGGGCACGTGCTCGCTGTCCTCCGGCGCCCAGACCCACGCCCCGGGCCTGGGGTGAATACGCCCGGATGCGTTCCAAGGTCCCACGTCAGTGGCTTGAATCAGTCCGTTGGGCTGCACCACCCAAGCGCGGCTCACCCAAGTTGCGGCTTGTGGTGTACAAGCCTTGAGGTAATCCGCAGTCCCCATGTGGGCCACATGCGGCACTTGACACCAAACGCCTGAAGTCGACCAAACGCTGACATATGCAGGCCGCGGAAACAGCACCGCGCGGTCGCCAGACCCCAATACAGGGTCGTTTTCGGGCTGCGCCTGCAATACCCTCGGGTCTGCTGCGGTCAGTCGCACGCGCCCAGTCAGCGGACGAGCCAGCATCCAGTCCCATTGGCGCAACCAAGGTGCAGTGTCATCTGGCGCCACAGTGCGCATCCGGACCAAGTCTTCAAGCAACGCCCTTTTGAGGCCGGCTTGCTCGACTCTCTGAGCATCCGCTCGCCAATGCAAAGCGGTCGTGTCAGCCAAGGGGCCAGCCGCCTTGAGTACCCATTCGCTGAGCCGGTGTCCACGGTCTTGGGGGCCAGACTGAAGCGCCTCGGCAGCCCCATCAAGCGCCAGAGCGCTGGGGCTGCAAGACAGCCATGCGACCCAGCAAGCCAACAACCGCCACCTAGGCAAAGTGATGGTGCGCCGCCAGACGCCCGCAAGGCTGCTCACCGCCTGCATTGGATCGAACCGCCACCAAAGAATCCACCGGCTTATCATGGCGCCGCATGACCTGACCAACGCTGCCAGCGCAAGCATTGTGATGGCGCGACACACTCAAAACCATAAACCACCTGCCCCTGCCTGTTGGTGGCGTAGTAAGCAAGGGGGGCACGCGTGTCCAAAGGGGCTGCACCAACGCCCTCTGAGGCGCATGCAGGCGAACCCTGCTCAGGGCAGTGGCCACCAGCGTCTTCTATTGTGTTGCTTGGCGCGCACACGTTCGCGAGCGCACGCTCAATGAACCATTGCCAGTTTTCTGTTGGCCCAGTAGGTGCACGCGGTTGGGCGATTTGAGGTACATCCGTGCGATCAGCCCGATGCCACTGGGTATGCGTCAGCGGGTATTCCACACTGTTCAACCGCCAGGTCTGCGCGTTGACTGCCAGCGCTGAGGAGCGAGCCGCAAGCTCACCCATCGCCTTTCGCGTCTCAGGGCTCGCCTGAGCTGACTCATGATCGTCGCCAGACGCGGTTTTCGCAACGCGTTGCCCCCAGCCAACATGGGCCGTTGCGTCAACTGGCTTGGCGCTGCTTGGCATGCCAACAGCCATTCTGTGTGCGCAATTGCGCGACACCCGAGTGCGACGATCAGCAGGCCAGTCCAGACCCAGCCCGTGCGTCAAACGCATGGCACCGTCGAGTGTCTGCAGGACTTCACCATGAGCCGAATACCATGTCTCAAGAAGACCATTAGCGGTTTGGTCTTCATAGGCCAGCACCAGCAATGCAGGCGCCGAGTCATTCAATTGAGTCCACAGGTAGCGAAATTGGGGCGACAGCGATGCTCTGGCAGGAATCGCTCTGTCTGCTGCCGCCAGACTTCGCCACACCTCACCAGCGAGGTTGACGCCACTCGGCGATGAGCCACAGCCTGACAACCCGAGAACCAAGGCCCAAGTCAAAAAAACAGCGGTGGCTTTGCAGCCGACCGTTGCGGCCTGCGCCCAGCGCCATGGCGTCAAATCGTGCATACCCACTTAAAACTTTTGCGCCGCACGCGCAACACCACGCAAGCCACCCATTTTGGAGGCTCCGAAATGGCGACAAGTTGGATTACTGGGTGGTGCCCGTGGTACCCGTGGCACCATCGCCACCAATGGCACCCACCACCGCAGTGGCAAAAATAGCGCCTGCCAATATGGATGTGCTTGCCACGGAACCCGCTGCAGCTGCCCCAGCTTGGGCTCCAGCCGCCCCACCAGCAGGAGCTGGGGCTTCGATCACCACGTCAGCCTGTGCAAATGCGGGCGCATGGGCCAGCGCCAAGGTTGTCAAACCAACTGCGAAAAAACGAGAGAGTTTCATATGCTGTACCTGTTATTTAACTTTATCAACTGAACGCAAAGCCCAGCCGTTCAACCAAAGACCAAAAAACTTATCCAAAGCCCCTCAGGTCGGGCGCTTCAGGCGTTCAATGCGATGCAACGCCTCGCGACCCGACCCGCCTGATCGTGGCGAATCGCCTAGTCTTGAGCGTCACACGATAGTGATTGAAAAATGTAACCCGCGCGCCACGACTTCACCCCATCAAGGTGCGCAACGGGCATCAAAAACACGCAGTTCGACAAATATTTCACACCCATGGTTTCACCCCGCTGAGTAGACCCATGAGCACCTTGTCAACGCGGGCATCCGATCAGCGCTTGGCTGCGCAGAGCCCAAGGGCCAACATTCTGAAATGTTGAGCCCGATTCGTCCGCGCGCTTGCGTCCATGGAAGGTCAACCAAGACTTGTCCACCACCGATGCAAGGCTGGCGTGGGCGCCCAGCGCGGCGTGGGGCAAGCCGCCTTACACGCTTGGGCTTTCGGAACAGGTGGCGCCCACATGACAGCTGGGCATGCAGGCGCGGCAAAAGCCCGCACGAAGCGTCATAAACTAAGCGCAAAGACTGCAACAAAGGACAAGCAATGAAGCGCTTAACAAACAAAATCGCCATCATCACAGGTGCGGCACTAGGCATCGGACTCGCGACCGCCATCAAATTCGCACAAGAAGGCGCGCATGTTGTCGTTTGTGATGTGCGCCAAGAGGGCGTGGATGCCGCCACCCAAGCCTGCCAATCGCAAGGGGCACAAGCACTGGGCTTTGTCATGGATGTCACCCAAAGGGAGATGGTTGACGCCGTGGTGAGCGCGGTTCTTGACCAATGGGGCCGGATTGACGT
>CBFIFT010000093.1:0-7393 GCA_965661935.1 Burkholderiaceae bacterium
ATATTGCGTTCATCGATGGCCTGGACGATGTAGTACAAATACTTCTGCGAGCGCTCAGTCATGCGCGCGATGTACTCAGGCTTGCTGGCGAAGAAGGCAATGAATTGTTCGGTTCGCCTGCTGTCGGCAGGGGCCATCGCAAAGCCCTTGCGAATGCGCACCCACAGGTCCTCAGACGGCTGAGCAGGTGCAACGGCATTGCCGCCGATGTCCTCGCTGATGGTCAATGGCTGTAACTCAGCCAGAGGTCCCAGTTGGGGTTGGCTGATCGGTTCAACCCGATTTTGGGTTGACTGCGAAATGTCGCTGACCAGCTCTTGCACAGTCGAACACCCTCCCAAGAGGGCAAATAGGCTCAGTGTGACCCCTAAGCGGGCCAGTCCCATGCGTGGATTCATCTGGTTCAAAATGCGTTCTTCCATTCGCGCAGTGTTCCCAATACTTCAGAGGGGGCGGCGAGCGGCTTGCCTGCCCGTGCCGCTGCGCTGGCGACGACTTCAGGCTCGGCGCAGCGCAAAAATGGGTTGATCTTAAGTTCGATGTCGATGCTAGAGGGCAGCGTCGACAGGCCTTGCGCGCGCTGTGCCTCGCATTGCTGTATGTGCGCTTGCAGCGCGGTATTTTCGGGCTCTACTGCAGCCGCAAAACGCAGGTTGGATAAGGTGTACTCGTGTGCGCAACATACGCGGGTCTGCGGTGCGCGCGACGCCAGCTTTTGCAGTGACTCGTGCATTTGTGCCGCGGTGCCTTCAAACAGGCGCCCGCAACCGCCAGAAAACAAGGTGTCACCACAAAAAAGAATCGGCGATTGTGAGGACGGGTTGAGCCAGTAGGCAATGTGTCCTGCTGTATGACCTGGTACGTCAATGATCTCAACTGCGGTGTCAAAAATCTCAATCGTGGCGCCCTCTTGAAGCGGGTGGTAGTCAAAGCGCAGGGCTTCGTTGGCTGGACCATACACTCGTACCTGCGCGAACTCTGCCAACAATTCGGGCACGCCGCCGGTGTGGTCTCCGTGGTGGTGGGTGATCAAAATGCCTTCTAAAACCAACTGTTGCCGTGCCAGCTCGCTCAAGACCGGCGATGCCTCACCTGGGTCGACCACCCATGCTCGGCCTGCGTGGGTCAGTAACCAGATATAGTTGTCTTGGAACGCAGGAATAGCGGATAAATTCATGTTCAGAGCTCGGTTAATGTGACAGAGACGCGTCCGAGTGTCTCATATTAAAATTAGCAGGGGATTGTCATCGTGAATGATTGGTGGAATACGCCAGCAGGCGAAATAACCATTCAATGGGAGCAGGCACAACTGGACTGGCTGGTTGCCGACCGGTTTGGCTTTCATGCAGCTCAACTGGGGTCGCCTGCCATTTGCGCGCTTCGCAGCAATCGGATGCCCCACCGCTGGCTTTTCGGCGTTGCGCATCTTGACGAGGCGGTCGAGTCAGGCTCGGCGACCCATGAGGCGACTCAGCTTTGGGTAGACGATGGTGCTTTGCCGCTGCCAGATGACTGCATGGATCTCTTGGTTCTCCCGCATTCTCTCGAATGGAGTGCCGACCCGCACGGCTGTGTCAGAGAGGCCTATCGTGTCTTGCGCCCCGAAGGGACCCTGGTCGTCACCGGGTTCAACGCCTGGAGTTGGTGGGGGGCGAGTCAGGCATTGCGCCGGCAGTTGGCCAAGATGGGCCTGGGCCGTTGGGGCATAGGGCAGCTGTTTTTGCCGGAAGAGGGTGAGTTTTTAAACCCCAGCCGAGTCAAGGATTGGCTGCGTTTAATGGGCATGGAGATCATCGTCGTTCGGCACGGCCTATACCGGCCAGCGGTACAAGATCCAAAGTGGATTCAGCGCTGGAGTTTCATGGAGAGGTGGGGCGCAAAATGGTGGCCATTTTTGGGTGCTGGTTTTGTCGTCGTCGCTGTAAAAAAGGTCCCTGCAATGCGGCGAATTTCTAAAAAAGCCTATCGACGCGCAAGGGTTCCAGCCGGCGCTCGAACTGCAACGACAATGGGGGCCTCCGCAGCCCGCCCGACAGGGCAGCCCCATTGACGACGCAGCCTGCTAGCAAAACCCATGATGAATACCGAACAAGACGAAGCCAATACCGTTGTGATCTACACAGATGGTGCCTGCAAGGGCAACCCCGGACCTGGAGGGTGGGGCGCGTTGCTCATGTCTGCGGGACACGAGCGTGAGCTTTTTGGCGGCGAGATTGACACCACCAACAACCGCATGGAGCTCATGGCGGTGATCCAAGCGCTGGAGGCTTTGAAGCGGCCGTGCAAAGTCGCCCTGTGGTTAGACAGCCAATACGTTCGTCAAGGCATCACCGAATGGATTCATGGCTGGAAGGCCAAAGGGTGGAAGACCGCAGGCAAGCAACCTGTGAAAAACGCGGACCTCTGGCAACGCTTGGATAAGCTGGTTTATGCAGGCCCCCACGACATTGAGTGGCACTGGGTCAAAGGGCACGCAGGCGTGCCGGGCAACGAACGAGCGGATGCGTTGGCCAACCGAGGCGTGGTTAGCGTTCAGACTTGATCAACCGCGAGTAGGCCAAAGTTTGGCTGGTCGAGATGCCCTGGATAGCCAGGCGCTAGCGCAACGGTTAATCGACGGGACGTTGCGTGAGCTCAGTCGGCCAATCTTCTGGTCGGTTGATGTTTTCAATGCTTTCACCTTGCCGCAGCGTCAGCTTGCGTGTGGACAAGCGCTCAAAGAATGAGGCCAGCCTGAGTTCGCGCTGCGTTAAGGCTGACGCCACGTGTGGCGCCGCACGGCGATGCAGCAAACACCACACGGGGTGGGTGCGCCGCGGCTGCAGAGGTGTGGGCAGTGTTTCTACAATGACCGCGTCGCAGGTTGATGGGTGGTCAGTTAGTGCCACGGCCATAAGACGCTGCAGCAAGTCGCTGGGTATGTGCAAAGCGTCGCAGGGTAGGATCCACAACCACTCAGCATCACTGTGCAACAAGCCCGTGTGGATCCCCGCAAGCGGGCCCAGTCCTGCGAATGAGTGCATGTCGAGGGCGACATATTCAGATATCTCATGGCAGGCTTCGATGTCACTGGCACGGCCGTTGATCCATATTTTTTGGGGTCGGATGGGGAACTGTGACTGCGCGGCGGCCACGATGTGGGCAATCAGAGGGCGACCTTGCCAAAGCATCCATGCCTTGTCTTGGCCCATGCGCCTTGACGCGCCACCCGCCAAAATCAGCGCGTCGCAGTTTGGCTCAGCCACCGATGTAATGCATTTCGACGCGTTGGCCCTCAATGGGCGCCCCTTGTGAGCGCAGCAATGAGTAGCGATCTGAGCGCTGCAGCCACACGCCCGCCAGCACGCTGGCAAGCTCGCGTTCATTCATGCCAGAGCGAATGGCATCTCTCACATCATGGCCTGAAGTCGCAAACAAGCAGGTGTACATGCGGCCCTCCGTCGAGAGGCGCATCCGATTGCAATCGTGGCAAAAGGCTTGCGTCACGCTAGAAATGAAGCCGACCTCTCCCAGCGCGGGGTCATGCTCGCCATCGGCGCCAACATAGCCCCATCTTTGAGCCGTTTCTCCCTTGGATGTCGCTGGGAGTTCGACGAGGGGCATGTCGGCGTGAATCATTTGTCTCACAGCATCGGACGACAAGACCTCATCCATGCGCCAACCATTGGTTTGCCCAACATCCATGTACTCAATGAAGCGCAGTGCCATACCCGAGCCCCTGAAGTACTTGGCCATCGGCAGCACTTCTTGGTCGTTGGTACCTCTCTTGACCACCATGTTGATCTTGATCTGCTCCAGGCCTGCCGCCTGCGCTGCATGGATGCCATGCAGCACGTCTTTGACGGGGACACCCATGTCGTTCATGGATTGAAAGATGGTGTCGTCGAGTGCATCCAAGCTGACTGTGACGCGCTTGAGCCCAGCTTGCTTTAGGGCGGTCGCCTTTTTTGCTAGCAAGGTGGCGTTGGTGGTGAGTGTGATGTCTAGGGGTGCGCCCTCAAGGGTGCGCAATTCAGCAAGCTGCTCGATGAGCGCTTCAAGGTTCTTCCTGAGCAAGGGTTCACCGCCGGTGATCCGTATTTTTTTGACGCCGAGCAAAGTGGCAGCTTTGGCCACGCGGGTCAACTCTTCAAAACTCAGCAAGTCGCTTTGCGGTAGAAACCGATAGTCCCGACCAAAAATACTCTTGGGCATGCAGTAGCTGCAGCGAAAGTTGCAGCGGTCGGTCACGCTGATGCGCAAGTCCCGAAGCGGGCGCCCCAATTGGTCTATCAAATCAGGCGATACGGCCAATGGCGCCGCTTGCGCCAGCTCAGATCGATGCAGCCCCTCGGCAACCAAGGGGATGATCGTGCGGCTGGGCGGGTTGGCGTTTTGGCTCATGGTTTGGATTTTGCAACAGGAATTGACCGGCCTGATGGCGCCATTGCGTATGTCAGCATCGAAAAAGTGAGTTTGCGCAAGTTCGGTGCAAGTAAAATAAGGGTTAATCCGCATTCGGATTCACCCTCAATTGACCAATAAGGCGAACAACAGAAATGTCTTTAGATAACGTAACACCGGGCGACAAAGCGCCAGAAGAGTTCCACGTGATCATCGAAATCCCGATGAATGCCGACCCCATCAAGTACGAGGTTGATAAGGACTCAGGTGCCATTTTTGTGGATCGTTTCATGAGCACGGCCATGCATTACCCCACCAACTATGGTTATGTGCCACAAACCATCGCAGGTGATGGCGACCCGGTTGACGTGTTGGTGATCACCCCTGTTCCGCTGCTTCCCGGTGTGGTGGTCAAGTGCCGTGCGATTGGTGTCTTGCAAATGGACGACGAGGCTGGTAGCGACGCCAAGGTGCTGGCCGTTCCGGTGACCAAGCTGCTCTCGGCGTACAGCGGCGTGAACGGCCCAGATGATTTGCAGCCGGGCATCCTGAACACCATCGCCCACTTTTTCGAGCACTACAAGGACTTGGAGCCAGGCAAGTGGGTCAAGGTCAAAGGCTGGGAAGGCGCTGACGCTGCTAAGAAAGAGATCGCAGACGGCATCGCGAATTACGCCAAGGCGTGATTGGGTTCAAACCGCGAAACCCGCTTCGGCGGGTTTTTTTACGTCTGCTCGGTGGGCTTAAACGGAGACCGATCATTGAGCCAGCGTTGGTAATCTTCGACGCCTGCGGCCTCTTGCTCAGTGAAGCGAGCCACGGCCTGAGCAAATGGCGCCGAGGCAATCCAGTGCGCACTTTGGGTGCGTGTGGGCATCAACGCCCTAGCCATTTTGTGCTCCCCCTGTGCACCGCCCTCAAAACGTTGTGCCTTGTGCGTGATGCACCACTCAATGGGCTGGTAGTAGCAAGCCTCAAAGTGCAAGCACGACAGATGGATCAGTGAGCCCCAGTAGCGTCCATAGACCACCTGCGCATCATCAGACAGCGCCACCAGACTGCAGGCCACGGGTCCGTGCTCAGGCGCGTGGGCAACGAACATGATCCAATTCGTTGCCATTTGCTCTTGCATCAACTGGAAAAATTTCCGGCTCAGGTAGGGCGGGTTTCCATGCTCCCAGTACGTGGTTTCGTAACAGCGGTAGAAAAAGTCCCAGTGCTCGGCAGTGATCTCCTGGCCTGCGAGCGTCTCAAAGGTCATGCCCGCCTCGGTCACTTTGCGCCGTTCAGCCTTTATTTTTTTGCGCTTGGCCTGTTGTAAGGCTGATAAAAACTGGTCAAAAGTTTCCCAGCCCTCGTTGCGCCAGTGAAATTGCACACCCAACCGCGTTGACCAGTTGGCCGCATCGGTCGCTTCTTGCTCCGCCGCACTCAAGAATAGGCAGTGCACAGACGAGCAGCTGTTGTCCCCAGCCCAAGACTCGATCGCATCGATCAAGGCGGCTCGGGCGTGTCCGTCGCGGGCCAGCAAGCGCAGGCCTGGCACGGGGGTAAAGGGCACTGCAATCACAGCCTTTGGGTAATAGGGCAGGCCGTGCGACTCATAGGCCCTGGCCCATGCCCAGTCAAACACATACTCTCCGCGAGAGTGGTCCTTGAGGTACAGGGGGGCTGCCGCGCACAACTCATCATTGCTCCAAATGGTGATCCAGTTCGGGTGCCACCCCGTGGCGGGACAGGCGCTTTCGCTATCGTGAAGCGCGCGCAAGTAGCGATACTGAATGAATGGGCTGATGGTGTCGCCCTGCGCGTGACTCAGGCGCACCAAATTTCCCCACGCTTCTTCGGACAAGTCGCCAGGGTTGCCGATCACTCGGGTGACATAATTCGGCTTGGTGCGAGACGCAACAGCGTCATGTTGTGGCTTGGTCACGTGGATACTCAATTTGTTTAGGCAGTCAATGATGCTTCGAATCGCGGTCGTGCAGTCCAATTTTGTGGTGGGTGATTTTCAAGGCAACGCCGAAAAAATCATCCAGGCCGCTCGGCACGCTCACGCCCAAGGCGCCCAGTTGGTGGTTACCCCAGAGCTGGCCTTGACCGGATATGCCGCTGAAGATCTTTATCATCGACCCGGATTTTTGCGCGATTGCCAGCAAGCGCTCATGGACATCGCCGATGCCATTAAGCCATGCAAGGGATTGCATGTGGTCGTTGGCTACCCCAGGCTGACGCAACGCGGCGGCCGAAGCCGGCACATGCTGCAGCCCGCTGCCAGCAACGCCGCTGCCGTGTTGTGCGAAGGCGAAGTGGTGGCGCATTACGACAAGTGGTCATTGCCCAATTACCAAGTGTTCGATGAGCGCCGCTATTTTGAAGCCGGCACCGAGCCCTGCGTGTTTTCAGTGGCTGGTGTGCGCGTGGGGCTGTTGATTTGCGAAGACGCTTGGGTCGATGGTCCAGCGGAGGCATCGGTTGCCAGTGGCGCTGAGCTGTTGGTTGTCATCAATGCATCGCCATTTCACATGGGTAAAAGCATCGAGCGCGAAGAGGTGATGTCTGAGCGAGTCGCCAAAGCGGGCGTGCCGTTGCTCTACGCCCACTTGATCGGCGGCCAGGACGACGTGGTTTTTGAAGGCCGCAGTTTTGCGATGAATGCGCTCGGTGAGACGCAAGTTCGAGCGCCCGCGTTTCAAGAATGCTTGCCGTTTTGGGACTATTCAAGCGGCGCTTGGCAAGGCGAGTTGACGCCCATTGACTCATTGCTCAGCGACTTGTGGCAAACCTTGGTTTTAGGCACCCGCGACTACGTCACCAAGAACGGATTCCCAAGTGTGGTGCTTGGGTTATCGGGGGGTATCGACTCGGCCCTGGTGCTGGCCGTGGCGGTTGATGCGCTGGGCCCAGATCGGGTGCGCACCGTCATGATGCCGTCTCCCTACACGGCCGATATCTCTTGGTTGGATGCCCGCGAGATGGCGGCACGTCTGGGTGTTCGGTATGACGAGTT
>CBFIFT010000094.1:0-7340 GCA_965661935.1 Burkholderiaceae bacterium
ATGACTTGGGTTTTTTGTTCAAACAAATCGAACATGCGCCGCAGGTTGTTCAAATCGGCCGAGAACTCATTGACAGAGAGCAAATTGCGCTCTCCGGCAATCAAAACGTCAGCATCGGCACCTTCGTCGCCGTCGGCGGCACTCACGGCCGCTTCCATCAAACTGGCTATTTCGCCCCTCAGGGTGTCTACTTCCGCGCGAATCCTCGCTCTCACGGTGTCCAGGGTGAGCCCAGCGTAGTTCTGATTCAAAAAGTTCGCGGCTTCCGTTAAGGCAGTCTGACTGAATTCGACCTCGGTGTGGATGACCCGGTTTTGCACATCGCCCTCTGGGGTCACGATGATCACCAAAACCCTTTTCTCGGATAATGACAAAAACTCGATGTGACGAAACACAGCGTTGCCCTTAGGCACCACAACAACACCCACAAAATTGGACAGACTAGAGATCATCTGCGCCGCATGTGATAACACCCTCGATGGCTGGTCAGCACTGAGATTGTCAGACGCTGCCATTTGACGCCATTCGACGGGGTCTTCCTCGGGTACTGTCAACATCGTGTCTACAAACAAGCGATAACCCCGTGCTGTGGGGATGCGCCCAGAGGACGTGTGGGGGCTCACGATCAAACCCAGGTCTTCAAGGTCGCTCATGACATTGCGTATGGTGGCAGGAGAGAGCACCAGCCCAGTCTCTTTGGAAAGCGTGCGCGAGCCCACGGGCTGCCCATCTGCGATGTAGCGCTCAACCAGCGTTTTCAGCAATACTTTTGCACGATCGTCTAGCATCTGATTTCAAGCCAAGCTATGTTGTAATCAACAGAAAATTTGCTTCATTTAAAGCCAAGTATGACCCAAAAAGACGTTCCACAAGCGACCCAGCGATTTAATCGCGTGGCGATTGTAGGCAAATACCAAGTTACCCGCTCGAGCGAGGCCTTGGCAACCATGGCTCGCTTTCTGGATCAGCGCGGTCACCAGGTGTGTATTGAGGAGCAAACCGCCCTCAATACTGGGCTGAACGCATACGAGGTCGTGCCTTTGACCCAGTTGGGAGGCCATTGCGATGTCGCTTTGGTCGTCGGTGGCGACGGCACCATGCTGGGCGCGGGTCGTGAGTTGGCCAAGCAGGGGGTGCCTGTGATTGGGATCAATCAAGGTCGATTGGGCTTCATCACCGACATTTCGTTTGACACCTACCAGGAAACTTTGGCGCCGATGCTTGACGGATTTCACCAAGGTGAACATCGGGCCATGATGCACGCCGGCATCTGGCGCGACGGTCGACAAGAGTTTCAGGCCGATGCGCTCAACGACGTGGTCATCAACCGCGGCATCATGGGTGGCATGATCGAGTTGCGCGTCGCTGTGGGCGGTCACTTGGTAGCCAACCAGCGCGCCGATGGCTTGATCATCGCGACACCAACAGGCTCCACAGCCTACGCCATGTCTGCTGGCGGCCCCATCTGCCACCCCAACATCAACGGCTGGGTACTCGCGCCTATCGCGCCTCATACCTTGTCCAACCGGCCCATCGTGTTACCTGACTCCCAAACGGTTGAAATCGAGGTGGTCAGCGCCCGTGACGCAAGTGCCCACTTTGACATGCAATCGTTCACCAGCTTGCTGGCGGGCGACCAGATTCGGGTCAGCCGTTCAGACGACACCTTGCATTTGCTTCACCCCATGGGCTGGAGCTACTTTGACACCTTACGTAAAAAGCTGCATTGGAACGAGGGCGTGACCTCTTTTTGATGCGATCAATACAACTCCCACCATGGCACTGAATCGTTTATCGCTTCGAGATTTCGTCATCGTTGATCGCTTAGACCTCGACTTTGAATCGGGCTTCTCGGTATTGAGTGGCGAGACAGGGGCTGGCAAATCCATCCTGATTGATGCCATTCAGCTGGTTCTGGGCCAGCGCGCGGACGCAGGGGTGGTGCGCCAAGGCGCCAAGAGATGCGAAATTTCGGCAGAGTTTGACAGCCCAGAGACCTTGTCGACTTGGCTAGACGAGCAGGGGTTTTCGCCCGAGCAGGGCCTTCTTCTCAAGCGCCAAATCGATGCGGACGGGCGCAGCAGAGGCTGGATCAATGGCAGCGTCGCAACCATGGGCCAACTCAAGACGGTGGCCGAACATTTGATCGACATACACGGTCAACATGCGTGGCACAGCCTCACGCGGGCTGCGGCACAGCTTGAGTTGCTCGACGGCTACGCTCGCATAGACCTCAACGACTTGGGTGTGGCCTGGCGCACCTGGCGCCAAGCTCAGCAGTCGCTTGACGCCGCTAAGCAGCAAGCAGCGACCAACCGCGACAAACGAGATCAGCTGCTTTGGCAAATCAGCGAGCTAGACAAACTCAAGCCGCTCGCCAACGAATGGGCCTCACTGAACGAAGACCACGCGCGTTTGGCCCACGCACAAGACTTGCTTGAGGCTGCGCAAACTGTTGTGCAAGACTTAGAGCAAGAGCCCCATGACGTCGGACGCACCCTGTACGCATCTGCTCAGCGACTCAACCAACTGGCCTCGTTTGAACCCCAGTTTTTGGCTTGGTCTCAAAGCCTGCAAGAAGCCGCCAACCTGATCAATGACGCCGCGCACGGGCTCAAAAATTACGCTCGCCATGGCGACTTAGAGCCAGAACAATTTCAATCGCTGGACGAGCGACTGGCCCTGTGGCTGAGCTTGGCAAGGCGCTTCAAGTGTGAACCAGACGCGCTGGCTGATGTGTACATCAGATGGCAGTCTGACTTGTCTGAGCTCGACGCCAACGCCGATTTGAATGCACTTGAAAAGCGGGTTCAGCAAGCCGAGCAGGTCTGGCGCGACCATGCAGCAAAAATAACTCACACGCGTTTGCAGGCCGCACGCCAACTGGCGCAAGAGGTCACCGCGATCATGCAAAACTTAGGTATGCAGGGCGGTGAGCTACTGATTGAGGTCACACCTGGCGAACCCCATGCCAACGGCTTGGATCAAATTGAGTTTTTGGTAGCAGGCCACCGCGGGGTAAAGGCCAAGCCGGTTGCGAAGGTGGCTTCGGGCGGCGAGTTGTCGCGCATCGCGCTAGCAGTCGCGGTTTGCACCAGCCGATTGGGCGCTGCGGCCACACTCATTTTCGATGAGGTGGATGCTGGCATTGGGGGTCGCGTCGCTCAAACCGTTGGTGATCTGATGCGGCAACTTGGGGCTGATCGCCAAGTACTGGCCATCACGCATTTAGCTCCTGTGGCGGCCGCGGCGCACCACCACTTCAAAGTCCAAAAGCTGGGGACACCGACTGAAACGCTCAGCCGAATCGAGTCCCTTGACGACCTCACCCGCGTAGAAGAGATCGCGCGCATGCTGGGCGGCGACTCAAGCTCTCCAACTGTGATGGCACACGCCAAGGAAATGTTATCCAAATGAGCGAATCACTTCAGCACATGGATTTGGTTGTGATCACCGGTGTGTCCGGATCAGGTAAGTCGCTCGCAGTCGCAGCGCTCGAAGATGCTGGCTACTTTTGCGTCGACAACCTCCCCCCTGAGCTGCTGCACGCCATGGTCGAGCTGCAGGCGCTCAATCGGATCACGCGCATCGCGGTCGCCATGGACGTGCGCAGCTCTCGCTCATTGCCGGCCCTGCCGGCGCAACTCATCAAGCTCAAGGCACTTGGTGTTCAGTGCAGAGTGGTTTACCTTGAGTCCACCACAGAGGTGCTTCTGCGGCGTTTCTCTGAAACTCGTCGCCAACACCCGCTATCGCGCACGCACGGTGGTGGCGAAGGGCGAACGGCCTTGGTTGAAGCCATCCGCGAAGAGCGCGAAATGCTCGCCCCTTTGCGCGATGAGGCACTCGTGATTGACACCAGCCATTTCCGCGCTGCCGAGTTGCACAGCCACATCAATACCGTCTTAACCATTGCCGTTGATCAGTTGACGCTGGTCTTCGAGTCGTTTGCGTTCAAACGAGGCTTACCTATGGACGCAGACTTCGTTTTCGACGCGCGAATGCTCCCCAACCCTCACTATGAACCCACCTTGAGAGCACTCACAGGGTGCGATCAGCCTGTGCAAGACTTCTTCGTCGAACGGCCCGCGATGGGTCAAATGCTGACACACATACAGCAGTTTTTGGACACGTGGCTACCCATGATGCAAGAAAACCACCGCAGCTACGTCACGGTGGCAGTTGGTTGTACTGGCGGGCAGCACCGATCGGTCTATTTGGTTGAACAACTCTACAGCCACTACCGCGCAACATGGCCCACGCAATTGCGCCACCGCATGTTGGGCATCAGCCAGTGATCAACGGGTCAGTCCCCTCGCATTTCGTGCCATAACTTGCGCACTGGGGCAGGCATACCCAAGGCGCTCGATTCACTCGCACTTTCCCAAAACCCAAAGCCGGCTGCCTTGTGCCAACCGGGCTTGATGTTCACGAAAATTGGGTAAAGGTAAAGGTCCCGGTGGGTGAGCACATGCTTCACCATGGGCCACACTTGATGGTCAGCACCAAAACGTTGGACCCAATCTTGGGCTGAGGCCTCAGCATCAAATACCAGCGGGGCCACCAGGCCAGACCAAATGCCGCTCATCGGGCGCTGCACCCAGCCCCACTCTCCGCCTTGATTTTGGGCAAAGACCAACCACCATCGCTCTGTCTTGCGAGTCACTCGGCCGCGCTTGATTGGCAGCACTGTTTGTCGCTGCTGTTGCTCAGCGCGGCAAGTTGATCGCACTGGACAACGCGTGCACTCTGGCTGCTTAGGCCTGCAAAGCGTCGCACCTAAATCCATGAGCGCCTGTGTAAAAGTCGGCATCTGGCGACTATCTTGCACAGCCTCTGCCAACTGCTGTGCAACTGCCCTCAACTCGCGCACACTGCGCGCATCGCCTACATCTCTTTCGTAGCCCAACCACCGAGCGAGCACGCGCTTCACGTTGCCATCCAAAATGGCAACACGTTGCTCGAAGCACACCGATGCGATCGCCGCAGCAGTCGAGGGGCCGATGCCGCTAAGCGTCTGCAGTTCAGCAGCAGTGCGCGGAAACTCACCACCCCAATCACTGACCACCTGCTTGGCACAGCGGTGCAAGTTGCGCGCCCTGCTGTAGTAGCCCAGCCCCGCCCACAGCGCCATGACATGCTCGTGTGGCGCATTCGCGAGATCATGCACTGTTGGCAACGATCCAACAAAGTTTTCAAAATACGACTTCACTGTCGTGACTTGGGTTTGCTGCAGCATGATCTCTGAGAGCCAAACCCGATACGGATTCTTGTCTTGCTGCCAAGGCAAATCATGTCGACCGTGCCTGAGTTGCCACGCCACCAAATCGCGTGAAAAGTCCCGACATTGCGCTTGCGTTGGGTGCCAACTTTGTGGTTCGTGGGGATCGCTCATTTTTGGCAGCGCAAACAATAGTAAGTGGCTCGCTGGCCCTGCACGATGCGCCGGATAGGCTGCCCACAGCCAAAGCACGGTTCGCCCTCTCTCTCGTACACCTTGGTCTCTAACTGAAAGTAACCCAGCTCGCCATCGGCGTGGCGAAAATCCTTAAAGCTGCTCCCACCTGCTTCGATGGCCCGAGTCAGCACGCCTTTGATTGCCTCAGTCAAAGCTTGTACCCGCGGAAAACCGATGCGGTTGGCCGCACGCTTTGGGTGAATGCCTGCCCGATACAACGCTTCACTTGCGTAGATGTTACCAACCCCGACCACCAATTCGCCGCTCAGCAAGACCGACTTGATGGCCGTGCGCTTGGTTTGCAAGGCTGCATAAAAGCTGTCCGCGTCAAACGCCGCCTGCAAAGGCTCCACGCCCAAGTGACCCAACAGCTTGGTGGCCTGCGGTGCTTGTGCATCGGGGGCGTACACAACTGCACCAAAGCGCCTTGGGTCGTGCAACCGCAGCGTGACCAGGGTGCAAACCAAGTCAAAATGATCGTGCGGCCCCATCGGGCCCAATGAAGGTCCAATTTGTATGCTGCCCGACATGCCCAAGTGCCAAAGCAACAACCCTTTGTCTAGCTCCATCAACAGATACTTGCCCCGCCGCCGCAGGGCTGTGATTTTGCGACCGACCAACTCATCCGGCTTCACCCCCAGTGGCCAACGCAGAGGCTTGCCTAGCGCGACCGCGTGAACAGTCTGACCCAAGGCAGCACGCTCGACGCCCATGCGGGTCACTTCTACTTCTGGCAATTCAGGCATGGCAAATATCAGGGGATTGGAGGCGAGCCTCAATGGCACGCATTATCATGTGCACATCATGCATCAAAGCTCCTCCACCCGTCGTCCCCATTGGCTAATTGGGGTGCTGTTGTCCGGTTTAATCAGCTGCACTGCGCTACCTGAACCCGTGCTACCCCCAGTCTCAATGCCTTCAGACGTGCGCAACTCTGAGTTAGATGCTCCGACGGCGTACCGCGTTCTAGCAGGCGAGATAGCCCTTCAAAGCGGCGCCAACGACGTTGCCTTCGGCATGCTGCTCAAAGCTGCTGAAGAATCACCTGACCCAGCACTCTTTCAGCGTGCCACCGAGATCGCGCTGCAAGCACGCGCAGGTGGCTCTGCGCTCAAGGCCGTGTCCAGCTGGATCGACGCCTACCCGGCTTCCGTGTCCGCTTGGCAGCAAAAATTTGTGTTGGAGCTGACACTTCAGAAAGCACAAGAGGCAACCCGCACACTGCGCCGCCTCATTGCGCTGCTCTCCGCTGACGAGTTGACCGATTTGGGGATCCGCCTGCCTCGGCTATTGGAGCGACTGCCGGAGCCAGAGCTTCGCGCCCAACTGATCAGCGACGCGTTCACCCCAATCAAAGACGACCCAACGCATGGCCCCACCGCACGCGCCATACTCGGCACCGCTTTGATGCAAAGTGGTGACGCCGCAGGGGCTTTTGAGCACGCGCGCGAAGCATTGAGCCAAGCGCCCTCAAACCTACTGGCCTTGTCCCTCGCGGTTGCTTCTCTCGAGGGACCCGATTGGAGCCTGCAACCCAAAATTGACGACTACCTAGCCACACCAGACGCCAATTCGCGCTTGCGCTACTTCTATGCCAAGACGCTTTCTCAAAACAGCCACACCAGAGCCGCACTCAAAACGTTGCAAGTTGCTGGCCCGGGTGCGCAGTTGGGCGCCCAAGCCCGCTTGCTCAAGGCCCAGCTTCTCTTCGATCATGGGCAATGGAACAGCGCCAAGCAAATCGCAGCTGAGCTTTTTGACGAGCTCGAGTTGGCTGAGAGTGAAGCTGGCGCCAGCGTTCGACAAGATGCACTCTTGCTTTTGATTGACCACGCAAAACACCAGCAAGATTGGCAAGAAGCAAGCCGATGGCTTGACCAGC
>CBFIFT010000095.1:0-7177 GCA_965661935.1 Burkholderiaceae bacterium
TGTCAAGAAACTTGGTTGAGTACATGGTGTCACAGCGGCCCACACGGGCCGCGGGTTATTGCTGGGTCAAGTCGTCGCGTGTAGGAATGGCAGCGTTGAGACGCCAAGGCGCTCTCAGTTCACGAGATCGAGCCACAAAGGCTTCCAATGCTCCGCTGTCTTGCGCAGCCAGTGCTTTTTCGAACTGGTTCAATGCCCCGCGAAATTGATCAATTTGTTCTTGGATGGCCTCGCGGTTGGACTTGAAGACATCGCGCCACATCTCAGGGTTGGCGCCAGCGATCCGTGTGAAGTCGCGAAAACCAGGGCCAGCGAGCGCAAAGAACAGGTCGCTCTCGGATTGATTGGCCAAGCCATTGATGTAGCTAAATGCCAATAAATGGGGCAGATGGCTGACTGCGGCAAAGACCCGGTCATGGCTTTGTGCAGGCATACTGATCACATCACCGCCGCACACCTGCCACATCGATTGCACCTTGGCAATCGCGCCCAGCGCATTGTGTGGTTGCGGCGTCAAGATGACTTTGCGCTCGTCATAAAGGTCTGCCTCGGCGTGCTCTACACCAGCGTGCTCTTTGCCAGCGATGGGGTGCGCAGGCACAAAGCGAGCAGCATGGCGACCCAAATGGGTCTTGCCAATCGCTGCCACGTCTGACTTGGTCGAACCCACATCGGTGAGTACACACTCACTGCTCAAGTGAGGCGCAATCACTTGCAAGGTGCTAGCTAACGCGCCAACAGGGGTCGCCAACAACACCACTTCGGCATCTCTCACGGCGGTGGCAACCCCGGCAGCGGCCTCGTCGATGACACCCAATCGAAGAGCAGTTTCGCGCGAGGATGCCTGCCGACTGTAGCCGACGACATGGTCCACGCACCCGGCGCGCTTAAGCGCCAGCGCCACAGAGCCGCCCATCAAGCCGCAGCCAATAATGGCTAGGCGTTTGATGTGAAACGGCTCGTCGGTATTCATGCGTCGGCAACTGGAAACGTACCCAGCACTTTGAAAAATCCGCACATGGATTGCAATTCAGCCAAGGCCGCCTGCATGCTCGGCTCGGCAGGGTGACCCGCTAAATCGATGTAGAAAAAGTATTCCCACTGCGCTGAGCGCGCAGGACGCGACTCGAAACGGGTCATCGACACACCGTGGGCCTTCAAAGGCGTGAGCAAGTCATGTACAGCACCCGGGCGATTGGCCACCGACACCACGAGGCTGGTGCAGTCGTTGCCCGACGCAGCCGGTGCCTCAAGGGTTTGGGGCAAGCAAACCACCCCAAAGCGCGTACGATTGTGGGCTTGGTCTTGGATCGCTTGCGCGGCCACGTGCAGACCGTATTCCGAGCCTGCTCGCAGGCTGGCAATGGCAGCCCAGTCGGCTTGGGCCTGAGCCAAACGAGCCCCCTCGGCATTGCTGCTCACGGCATGCCTCTCTGCGTGGGGCAAGTGTGCGGAGAGCCAATTTTGGCATTGCGCCAATGCTTGGGGATGAGCAGCCACCACTTTGATGTTCTCTAGCGAAGGCTCACTGCGCAGCAAGTGGTGGCGAATCATCAAACTGGTTTCACCAACGATGTGCGCAGGTGAGGTAAGCAACAAGTCAAGTGAGCGCGCAATCACTCCTTCAGTTGAGTTTTCAAGCGGAACCACGCTGAAATCTGCAGCGCCAGCGGCCGTTGCATGAAACACCTCATCCAATGTGGCGCAAGGTATTTCTTCAATGCTGGTGCCGAAAAAGTTCAATGCCGCTTCTTGGCTAAAGGTGCCCACAGGCCCCAAATAGGCCACCCGCTGAGGAGCTTCAAGGGCGCGGCACGCAGACATGACCTCGCGCCAGATGTGCCCAATGCTTTCAGGCTTGAGTCGACGGGTGTTGAGTGCTTGCAGCTTATGAATCACCGCAGCCTCGCGCTCAGGCCGAAACACCGGGGAGCCCTCGCCTTTTTTCAACTCGCCCACTTCATGGGCTAAGTCAGCGCGGTCGTTCAACAATGCCAAGAGCTGCTGATCTACAGCATCGATGGCATCTCTTAGTTCTAGCAATGTTCTCATGGCAGTACTCAGTGCCTCTTCTCAAAGTCTTGCATGAATTGAACCAGCGCCTCAACGCCGGCCATGGGCATGGCGTTGTAAATCGACGCGCGCATACCGCCTACCGATTTGTGCCCCTTCAATGACAGCAAGCGTGCGGCCTCGGCCTGCTCCAAAAAGGCTGCGTTGAGTCGCTCATCTGCCAAAGTAAACGGCACGTTCATACGTGAACGATAGGCCACATCGATGTCGTTGGAGTAGAGCTCAGACGCATCGATGGCTTCATAAAGCAACGATGCCTTGGCGATATTTTCGCGTTCGATGGCTGCAATACCGCCGCGCGATTTGATCCAGTCAAACACCAGCCCCGCCATGTAAATGCCAAACGTCGGCGGGGTGTTGTTCATCGACTGATTGGCAGCTTGATCCTTGAAGTGAAACGCGCTGGGACAAATGTCCATGGCGCGCTCAAGCAATGATTGGCGCACAAACACCAACGTCACGCCGGCGGGACCGATGTTCTTTTGTGCACCCGCATAAGCCACGCCGATTTTGTCCCACTCTATCGGACGCGAAGCAATGTGACTGGAACAATCCACCACCAAAGGCGCGTCACAGCCCAAAGACTTGAGGTCAGGCAAGTCATGCATTTCAACGCCATGGATGGTCTCGTTGCTGCAAACGTGCACATAGCTTGGGTCATGGCTGAGCTGCCACTGCGCCGCAGGCGCGACGCTTTGAAAGTTGCAACTGCGCGCATCGTATGCGACATGCACCTGGGCATATTTTTGTGCTTCGCGCGCACTTTTTTGACTCCAAGCCCCCGTGACGATCACGTCAATCACCGGCGTCAAGGCCGCGCCACCACAAAGGTTCATGGGCACGATTGCGTTTTCGCCCGAGCCTCCACCTTGTAAAAACAAAACTTCAAAGTCCGCAGGAACTTGCAATACCGATCGGATATCGGCCAGCGTGGTCGCCAAGATTTCGCCAAAGTGTTTACCCCGATGACTCATCTCCATAACACCCATGCCACTGCCATGCCAATCCAGCATCTCAGCAGCAGCCCGCTTGAGCACCGACTCTGGCAGCGTGGCCGGCCCCGCAGAGAAGTTATAGGGTCGCGTCATCAGGCTGCGCCGTCATGCCTCTGGCGAGGCATCACCACCGCCGTCACCTTCGTTTGCCACAGACTGCTGGTCTTCGTCGGGCGCGCTATCCCCTATTTCGGCATCGTTCTCAACGATGCGTTGTACGCCCGAGAGCTTGGCATTGTCATCTAGGTTGATCAAAGTAACGCCCTGAGTAGCACGCCCCATCTCGCGGATTTCGGCCACTCGTGTGCGCACCAACACACCGGTGTCTGTGATCAACATGATCTCATCCTCAGTGCGCACCAAAGTGGCTGCCACGACCTTGCCGTTGCGCTCAGACTGAGCAATCGCAATCATGCCTTTGGTGCCACGACCATGGCGCGTGTACTCGGCAATGTTGGTGCGCTTGCCATAACCGTTTTCAGTCGCAGTCAAGACGCTTTGGTCGTCATCCTCGGCCACCAACAAAGCAATCACGTGCTGACCATCATCGAGATTCATACCGCGCACGCCACGGGCGCTGCGCCCCATCGGACGCACATCGCCCTCGTTGAAGCGCACGGCCTTGCCTGCATCTGAGAACAGCATCACGTCATGCTCACCATCGGTCAGCGCGGCTCCAATCAAATAGTCACCGTCGTCCAAACCGACAGCGATGATGCCGCCTTTGCGGGGATTAGAAAAATCGTCAAGCGGTGTCTTTTTGACGGTGCCGTTGTAGGTGGCCATGAACACAAAACGGTCCGCGGGGAATGTGCGGTTCTCACCGGTCAGAGGCAGCACAACGTTGATGCGCTCACCCTCTTGCAATGGGAACATGTTCACGATCGGTCGACCGCGTGCATTGCGCGAGCCCTGCGGCACCTCCCACACCTTGAGCCAATAAACTCGGCCACGGTTGGAGAAGCACAAGATCCAGTCGTGCGTATTGGCGATGAAGAGCTCGTCAATCCAGTCGTCTTCTTTGGTGGCTGTGGCTTGCTTGCCTCGCCCGCCACGCTTTTGGGCACGGTACTCTGACAAGGGTTGACTCTTGATGTAGCCCGAGTGCGACATGGTCACGACCATATCCTCGGGGGTAATCAAGTCTTCGGTGCCCAAGTCTTGCGCAAAATGCTCGATGTAGCTGCGCCGCGCACCCAATTTGGACTGACCAAACTCACGTTTGATGTCTTCCAGCTCTTCACCAATGATTTGCGACACCCGCTCGGGCTTAGCCAAGATGTCCAAGAAATTGTCGATTTCAGAGATCACCTCTTTGTACTCAGCAACAATCTTGTCTTGCTCAAGTCCAGTCAGGCGCTGCAACCGCATTTGCAAAATTTCTTGCGCTTGGGTCTCAGACAAATGGTAGAGACCGTCGTCACCCAAGCCCAAGCCGGGCTCAATGCCATCGGGCAAATAGTCGGCCGCCGAAACCTGAGTGCCATCGTCTTTGGCTCGGGTCAGCATGGCCTTGACCAACTCGCTGTCCCAGCCACGGTTCATCAACTCAGCTTTGGCCACCGGAGGCGTAGGCGCGTTGCGGATGATGGCGATGAAGTCATCGATGTTGGCCAGCGCAACTGCCAGGCCCTCGAGCACGTGCCCACGATCGCGCGCCTTGCGCAACTGGTAAACGGTGCGCCGTGTGACCACTTCGCGGCGGTGAGACAAAAAGATCTCGATCAAGTCCTTGAGGTTGCACAATTTGGGCTGGCCGTCTATCAGCGCCACCATATTGATGCCAAAGGTGTCTTGCAACTGCGTCTGCTTGTAAAGGTTGTTCAGCACCACCTCTGGCACTTCACCGCGCTTAAGCTCTATGACGACGCGCATCCCAGACTTGTCTGATTCGTCTTGGATGTGGCTGATTCCTTCAATCTTCTTTTCATGAACCAGCTCGGCGATTTTCTCCAACAGGTTCTTCTTGTTCACCTGGTAGGGAATCTCATCAACAATGATCGCTTCGCGCTGCCCCTTGTCGATGGGCTCAAAGTGGCATTTGGCGCGCATCACTACACGACCTCGGCCTGTTCGATACCCGTCTTTGACACCCGACACACCGTAGATGATGCCGGCCGTCGGAAAGTCAGGGGCCGGAATGAATTCCATTAAGTCGTCGACACTGGCCTGCGGGTTTTGCAACATGTGCAAACAAGCGTCCACCACCTCGTTCAAGTTGTGTGGTGGGATATTGGTGGCCATACCGACCGCGATACCGGCTGAGCCGTTGATCAATAAGTTGGGTACGCGTGTGGGCAATACCAGTGGTTCTTTTTCGCTGCCGTCGTAGTTGGGGCCAAAGTCAACCGTTTCTTTGTCGATATCAGCGAGCAGCTCGTGCGCGATCTTGGCCAAACGAATTTCGGTGTAGCGCATGGCCGCAGCATTGTCACCATCCACCGAGCCAAAGTTACCTTG
This sequence comes from Burkholderiaceae bacterium, assembly GCA_965661935.1. Classification (GTDB taxonomy): domain Bacteria; phylum Pseudomonadota; class Gammaproteobacteria; order Burkholderiales; family Burkholderiaceae_C; genus RS62. The sequence continues at coordinate 5,529 of CBFIFT010000095.1, forward strand.
CCCATCCACCAGCATGTGGCGCAACGAGAAGTCTTGCGCCATGCGAACGATGGTGTCATACACCGCACTGTCGCCATGGGGGTGGTATTTACCGATGACGTCACCCACGATACGGGCTGACTTTTTGTAGGCGCGGTTCCAGTCATTGTTGAGCTCATGCATCGCAAACAACACGCGCCGGTGCACAGGCTTCAAACCATCTCGTGCATCAGGGAGCGCTCGACCCACAATCACGCTCATGGCGTAGTCGAGGTAGCTGCGTCGCATCTCCTCTTCTAGGCTGATGGGTAAAGTCTCTTTCGCAAACGATGACATAGCGTTACCTGGTATTCAAATCAACAGAAGATTGTAAGGGCTGAAGCCGCTCTTCACTCGCCTCAAATCTGGTCATCTCACTGATGCGGCACCAGGTTGGTGCAAAATAATGGCAGGGTGGGGTTGGACAGGTCCACTTCCGTTTGACCAATCTTTCCCGCCTTATTGGCGGGCCCCACCCTGGCTTTTTGCAATTGGCTTTTAGTTGACATTAGTGCGAACTGTTGTATCCAAAACAAATATAAAAGCATTCAATTGATCAAGTAAGTCATAACAGGTATCATGCAGCCTTCGGCGCGCGGAAGGATTTTCTCGCAAACCGTTGCGGTCGCTCTGCGCACAGTTGTGCTGGTGTGCAGGGACCAACCCTTAGGGTGCGATAGCGTGCCCAAACGAATAAACAAACGAACGAATAGAGGAAATTCATGCTTACTGTCAACAAACTCGCTGTCTTGGTTGCAATGACGACAGCTGTCACCTTTGCCCAGGGCGCAGAAGTCCACAATTGGCGCTCCGCGGACAACACGGTTTGGAAAGACGCCTCTGGTCAGTGCTGGCGCGACGCCAGCTGGACGCCTGCGACTGCCGCCCAAGGTTGTGACGGCGCTATCGCAGCTGCAGAACCCATTACGGCAACGCCTGTTCCAGCAGCGGCTCCTGCTGCCAAAGCTGCGGCCCCCGCCAAAATCACCTACCGCGCTTCAGCATTGTTTGATTTTGACAAGGCTGTGGTCAAAGCCGATGGCAAAGCCCAACTCGATAACTTGGTCCAGAAAATTGCTGGCATGAACATCGAAGTCTTGGTCGCCGTCGGTCACGCTGATGCAACGGGTAGCGAGCAGTACAACCAACAATTGTCCGAGCGTCGCGCTGCGGCAGTGAAAGCATATTTGGTGTCGATGGGCGTTGATGAAAAGCGCGTTTACACCGAAGGCAAAGGCGAGACTGCACCTGTGGCATCTAACGCTACAGCAGAAGGTCGCGCTCAAAACCGCCGCGTTGAAGTCGAATTGGTCGGTACCAGCAAGTAATTGCTCCCCCACCTGAAAAAGCCGCACTTTGTAGTGCGGTTTTTTTTCGCCTAAAGCCCTCGGCAACAGAACGGCTGAGACCAGCGCCTCACAGGCTCTTAGACAACGGCGCTGAGTGCGGCCCATGTCAATCCATCCAACAAATGCCTAAGGCACCGAAAGGGCTTGCTCTTCGGCCCCGCCCGCTTCCTCGCGTAACATACGGGCCATGAAGGCACACTCCAATGTTGACCCCACTGAGGTCGCGAAATTTTCTGAGCTAGCCCACGGCTGGTGGGACCCCCAAGGGGCGCTCAAGTCACT
>CBFIFT010000096.1:0-7151 GCA_965661935.1 Burkholderiaceae bacterium
GTTTTTGCACCTCGAGTACGCCCAAGAGGCGGTCTTGTACGTCCCGGTGAGCCAGCTACACCTGATCAGTCGGTACACCGGGGTGAGTGCGGACGAAGCGCCTTTGCACCGATTGGGCAGCGGACAGTGGGAAAAAGCCAAGCGCAAGGCCGCTGAGCAAGTGCGTGACACTGCAGCAGAGTTGCTCAACATCTATGCGCGGCGCCACGCGCGCGAGGGTCACGCGTTTCGCTTTGAGCCCGAAGACTATGAGCGCTTTGTCGCTGACTTTGGGTTTGATGAAACCCCTGATCAGCAGGCTGCCATCCATGCTGTCGTACAAGACATGGTGTCACCAAGACCGATGGATCGCCTGGTTTGTGGCGACGTGGGTTTTGGTAAAACAGAGGTGGCGCTGCGGGCAGCATTTGTCGCAGTGACAGGCGGCAAACAAGTGGCCTTCTTGGCGCCCACCACCTTGCTTGCTGAACAGCACCATCAAACCTTGGTTGATCGCTTTGCCAAATGGCCCATCAAAATTGCCGAGATGAGCCGTTTTCGCACCACCAAAGAGATCAATGCAGCGATTGAAGGCCTCAACGCCGGCACGGTAGATATCGTGGTGGGCACACACAAGCTGCTCTCATCGAGTGTCAATTTCAAAAATCTTGGCTTGCTCATCATCGACGAAGAGCATCGCTTCGGGGTTCGCCACAAAGAGGCCATGAAGGCGCTGCGTGCCGAGGTCGACGTCTTGACGCTCACCGCCACCCCCATCCCCCGCACCCTGGGTATGGCTCTAGAGGGCCTGCGCGAGTTGTCCATCATTGCAACCGCTCCGCAGCGGCGCCTAGCGATCAAGACCTTTGTGCGCGACGAAAGCCAGGGCGTGATTCGCGAAGCGGTGATGCGCGAGCTCAAACGCGGCGGGCAAGTCTATTTCTTGCACAACGAGGTCGACACCATCCAAAACCGGCGCACCGAGCTGCAAGCCCTCATCCCAGAAGCTCGAATCGCCGTGGCTCATGGACAAATGCCTGAACGAGAGCTCGAACATGTGATGCGCGAATTCAACGCGCAACGCAGCAACCTATTGCTGTGTTCGACCATCATTGAGACGGGCATTGATGTCCCCACCGCCAACACCATCATCATGGCGCGTGCTGACAAATTTGGCTTGGCGCAGCTGCACCAGTTGCGCGGGCGCGTCGGACGCAGCCACCACCAAGCCTACGCATACTTGCTGGTGCCAGACACCCAGAGCCTGACGCGCCAGGCCCAGCAGCGGCTAGATGCCATTCAGCAAATGGAAGAATTGGGCTCGGGCTTTTACTTGGCGATGCACGACCTCGAGATTCGGGGCGCAGGCCAGGTGCTGGGCGACCAGCAAAGCGGCAACATCATGGAAATTGGCTTTCAGATGTACAACGACATGCTCAGCCAAGCCGTGACCGCGCTCAAGTCTGGCAAAGAGCCCGACTTGCTGGCCCCCATGGCCGCCGCAACCGACATCAACTTGCACGCCCCAGCCTTGTTGCCCGACGATTACTGTGGCGATGTCCACGTGCGCTTGTCGTTTTACAAAAAGCTGGCCACTGCGCATGACGAGTCAACCATCGATAACCTACTCGAGGAACTGGTGGATCGCTTTGGCAAACCACCCTTACCCGTGCAAATCCTCATTCTTGTGCATCGCTTGCGTGTGATGTGTGAGCCCTACGGGGTGGTCAAAGTCGATGCGACACCCGGCGTCACGTTGATCACCTTCCGCGCCAATGCCTCTGTTGACCCGGCGGCCATTTTGGGCATGATTCAGCGCAACAGGCACATCAAACTGGCAGGCAACGACAAGTTAAGGATTGAAAAACCCTTAGAAGATCCTTTGGCCCGCGCCCAATTGGTGCGCGACACCCTGCGTCAACTCGGGCAACCTGTAGCCCAAGAAAGTTAAAGCATGAGTCAAGTTCAAGAACTCGCACCCGGACTATGGGTGCAAAATTTGCCGCCACAGTTGCGTTGGCAAGACTACAAGCTCATCGCATTCGACATGGACTCTACGCTGATCAACATCGAGTGCATCGACGAAATCGCCGATGCTGCGGGCCGCAAAGCCGAGGTGGCAGCCATCACCGAAGCCGCCATGAGGGGCGAGATTACCGACTTCAAGGAAAGCCTTCGCAGGCGTCTGGCATTGCTCAAGGGCGTCCCCGTCGCTCATTTAGAGGCGGTTTATGCGAATCGTCTGCGCACCAACCCGGGGGCATTCGAGCTGATTCAGCGCTGTCATGCAGAGGGCTTGAAGGTCTTACTAGTCAGCGGCGGCTTCACGTTTTTTGCCGAACGTTTGAGGGACAGGCTGGGCATCGACTGGGTGCGCAGCAATGCGCTTGAGATCGAAAATGACTGCCTGACAGGCGGACTGCTGATGCAAAGCTGGGGCGATATTTGTGATGGCGAAATGAAACGCCAAACGCTGTTGGACTTGTGCAGCCTGATGGGTATTCAGGCCTCGCAGGCCATTGCCGTAGGCGATGGAGCGAATGACTTACCCATGATGCAGGCGGCAGGCCTCTCGGTCGCCTTCCATGCCAAGCCCAAAGTCCGCGAGCAAGCCAACGTATCGATTGTGTCGGGCGGCTTGGATCGACTGAGTGAAGTTTTAAGCTAGGTCCGAGTTACCGTGCTCAGCCAGTGACTGAGACGTGACAGCACGCCCGCCGCAGCCAAGGCTAAACTGTCATCAACAAGCAAGCCATCGTTTGGCATCACCAGCAACGGAGAGCACCATGATCGAGACAAAATTTGGCAGTGGACGCGAAGTAAAACGGGTTGAGGACGATCGGCTGCTGCGTGGCGAGGGCGTTTTCACTGACGACGTCGACCCCAACGCTGCACGCATTTGCTTCGTGCGCAGCCCCTACGCCCATGCCAAGATCAAGCAGTTTGACACCGCTGCAGCAGCAGCCATGCCGGGTGTGCGCTTGATCCTGAGCGGCGCTGACTTGGCGGCCAAAAACGTACCTCACATGGCACGCGCCATGAACTTCAAGCGGCCCGACGGGAGCGACTTACAGGCCCCCAACCGCTATATCCTGGCCGCTGACCGGGTGCGTTTCGTCGGCGAGGCTGTCGCTGCGGTGGTGGCAGACACTTGGCAGCAAGCCCAAGACGCTGCCGAGGCAGTCATGGTTGACTATGAACCTCTGGCCGCGGTGGCCAATCTTGAGCAGGCCCTCGCCGAAGGCGCCCCCAGCGTGGCAGACGGGCCGGACAACGTGGTGGCACAGACCCAATACGGAGACCGGGCCGCCGCAGATGCCGCATTTCAGGGCGCAGCTTGCGTGACGCGTGTCGACATCGAACACCAGCGACTCAATGCGCTGACGCTTGAGCCCCGCGTCGTGCTGGCATACCCTGAACAAGGCCGCTTGTTTGTGCGCGCCTCGACCCAAATGCCCACAGGTTTGCGCACGGCCATCACCACACACACGGGCCTCAGCGATGCCGATGTGCGCGTGATCGTGGGCGATGTCGGCGGTGGCTTTGGCATGAAGACGGGCGCCTATGCAGAGGACGTGGTGACGGCCTACTGCGCCAACTTGTTGCAGATGCCAGTGAAATGGGTCTCGACGCGCAGCGAAGACTTTCTCACCAGTTCTGCTGGGCGCGATGTGCGGGCCCATGTCGAGTTGGCACTCGCGAGCGATGGCAAAATTTTGGCCCTGCGGGTTCACAGCCACGCCAATGTGGGCGCCTACCCCACCATGACGGGACTGGCCATCCAAATGATGATCGGCCCGTGGGTGCAAACCAGCGTCTACGACATCCAAACGATCGACTTTCAGTTCACCGGCGTGTTGACCAACAGCGCGCCCACAGGGGCCTATCGCGGCGCAGGCCGCCCCGAGGCGATTTTCAACATCGAGCGTGTACTCGACCAAGCTGCGCGCGAACACGGACTAGACCCGGTGGCCGTGCGTCGACGCAATTTCATTGACAAGTCGCAAATGCCCTACACCAACGCCATGGGGCAAGTTTATGACTCAGGTGACTTTGTGCGCATGATGGATCAAGCCCTTGAGAAGGCCGATTGGAATGGGTTCTCACAGCGAGCCCAAGCATCGGCCCAAGCGGGCAAGTGGCGTGGGCTGGGATTGGCGACTTTCTTGGAGTGGACAGGCGGCAACGCTTGGGAAGAGTCCGTCAATGTGCAAATCATGGCCGATGGCTCAGTTGAAGTGTTCACTGCTGTTTTGCCCATGGGCCAAGGCATTGAGACGTCCCTGACGCAGTTGGTGGCAGATGTGTTCGACCTGCCACCAGAGAAAATCCGTGTCGCCACGGGAGACACCGATCGAGGCAACGGCTTTGGTTCGGCTGGCTCACGATCCTTGTTCACGGGCGGCAGCTCCGTGAGTGTGGGCTCGCAACGTGCGCTTGATCAAGCGCGCAGTCTGGCAGCTGAGGCGCTCGAGGCCAGTGCCGAAGACCTGGAGTATGCCGCTGCCACCTTCACGGTCAAAGGCACCGATATGCGCATCTCGCTGGGTGAGTTGGCGGCTCGCCAAGAACAACAACGCATCACGGTGGATTCGACAAGCAAGGCATCTGGCCCGACTTGGCCCAACGGCGCCCACATTTGTGAAATCGAAGTCGATCCAGCCACTGGTGAAAGCCAAATCGTGGCCTACACATCGGTCAACGATGTCGGCCGCGTGGTCAGCCCCACCATCGTGCGCGGACAGTTGGATGGCGGCGCAGTGCAGGGCGCGGGCCAAGCGCTCTACGAACGCGTGGTTTACGAAGGCGAAGGTGCGCAAATGATCACCGGCAGCTTGATGGACTACGCGGCACCCAGAGCGGACGTGATGCGCGGCATGTTCAACACCCACATGGATGAGTCAGTGCCTTGCTTGACCAACGCGCTGGGCGTCAAAGGCGTTGGCGAATTGGGCACCATCGGTGCCACACCTGCAGTGGTCAACGCCGTCGCCGATGCATTGGCCCGCAATGGCCATGCTCAGGTCACTGCCGGGCTTCAAATGCCCCTCACGCCTGAGACCATCTGGCAAGCCATCCAAAGCTAAGCGCTCCAAGGACAACCACCTGCCCAGCCTGGGCAGGTGGCTTTTGCGCGCTTATGCCACGGGTGCTGTGTTGAGCCGGGCGCGACCGACGCCCCTCAGGCGGAGAGACTGCGCCAAGCCTTGGCGAGCTTGGCAATGCCTTCTTGAATGGTCGCCACGTCCACCGTCGCAAAGGACAAACGCAACGTGGCCGCATCGGGGTTTGTGGCGAAGAACGGCACGCCTGGTACAAACGCGACCCCCTCCTCTATGGCACGTTGCGCCAATGTCTGCGCGTTGGCACCCGGACGAGTCAACCTCGCCCAAACAAACAAGCCGCCACCTGGTGCAACGAATTCGATGTCTTCACCCATTTCTTCGCGCAAAGCGGTCACCATGGCGCTGGCTCGCTCGGCGTAGATTGGCCGGGTGCGCGCCAACGCCTGAGCCAAGTCACCCGAGGCCAAATAAGCCGCTGCAGTCGCTTGTGCGTAAGTGCTGGTGGCTGCGTCACTGAACTGCTTGCACATCACAGCATTGCGCAACATCGCCTCGGGGGCGATCAACCAACCAACCCGCAGCCCCGGCGACAAAATTTTGGACAGGCTTCCGCAGTGCACCAACCACTCGCGGCTACCCGCAACGCGCTCACTCAATGCCATCAGGCTGGGCGGTGGGGGGGCGTCAAAGTACAAATCGCCATAAGGGTCATCTTCAACCAACAACGTTTGGGTTTGTACGGCGAGCCTGAGAACCTCTAGCCGGCGCTCAAGTGAGAGCGTCGCGCCACTGGGGTTACCAAAGGTTGGAATCAGATAAACCAGTTTGGGGTTGTGCTCGGCTATGAGGCTGGCCAAGGCTTGGGGATCTGCACCATGGGCGTCGGTGGGCACCGTGATCACGTTCGCGCCGTACAACTTGAAACACTGAATCGTCGCCAGAAAGGTGGGCCCCTCAACGATCACTGTGTCTCCGGGAGAGACCATGGTTTTACCAATCAGGTCCAAGGCTTGTTGAGAGCCCGTGGTCACAATCAGTTGATCAGCGCCAACGTTGGGCGCCCCCCTTGCAGCCATCCAGTTGCTGATCTGCTGACGCAGTGGTTGATAACCCTCTGTCGCGCCGTATTGCAAGGTACCGCCAGGGTCTTGCGCTAGTGCCACCTCGCCCGCTTTGGCAATGCCGGCCACGTCAAACAACCGCGCGTCTGGAAAGCCTCCAGCGAAACTGATGATGCCAGGCTTGCCGAGCAACTTAAAGAGCTCGCGAATCGCCGAGGTCTCAATCCAATCCAACCGCTGTGCAAACTTCAAAGTCATGGGTCACAATTCAGTTATGAAAAAACCACACATTGAGCCGTTTTTCGCCCACCTACAGGCGGTCAACCCACAGCCCAACACCGAGCTCGAGTATACGAGTGTGTTCGAGTTGTTGGCGGCCGTTTTGCTATCAGCCCAAGCCACCGATGTCGGGGTCAACAAAGCCACTCGCCGTTTGTTTCCGGTTGCCAACACCCCGCAGGCCATCATTGATTTGGGCCTTGAGCGCCTGAAGGATTTCATCAAAACCATTGGGCTGTATCGAAGCAAAGCCGAGCATTTGATGCAAACCTGCCAAATTTTGGTGACCCAACACGGTGGCGAAGTGCCGCGCACCCGAGAGGCATTAGAGGCCTTACCAGGCGTTGGGCGAAAAACCGCCAACGTGGTGCTCAATGTGGCTTTTGGCGAACCCACCATGGCGGTCGATACGCATATTTTCCGCGTCAGTAACCGCACCGGTTTGGCACCCGGCAAGACACCACTTGAGGTTGAACTCAAGCTGCTCAAACGCATCCCCAAGCCCTACTTGCTGCACGCCCACCATTGGCTGATTCTTCATGGACGCTACGTGTGCCAAGCGCGGCGCCCCAAATGCGAAGCGTGCAGCGTCGCGCAATGGTGCGACATGGGCATCAAAGCCTCAGCCGCTCGGTCGCTGCATGGGTGACGATTGATCACGCAAAGCCTACAATCTCAGCCTATGGCCATTGCTCAACTGATCCAACAATTGCAAGACCGCGTGGGGCGCTTGCTGCTGCGCCACGAGGAACTGCGACGCTCTCAC
>CBFIFT010000097.1:0-7082 GCA_965661935.1 Burkholderiaceae bacterium
CAATACTGAAACCCTGACTGGCGGCAATGGCCTCAGCCAAAGTTTTGGTGCCTTGCTCAAATGCCGCGAACTCAAATACACCCACCGGTCCGTTCCAAACGATGGTGCCCGCGCCCTTGAGTTGGTCGGCCAAAAGGCTGGCTGTTTGCGGCCCGATGTCCAAAATCATGTCGTCTGGCTCCACCTGGCTGGCCGACTTGGTTTGCGCCGGGGCATCGGCTGCAAACGCTTTGGCGGTGACCACATCTGAGGGGATAGGTACCGCTGCACCGCGCGCTTGCATCGCTTGCATCACGGCTTTGGCCTCGTCGACCAAGTCGGGCTCGGCCAAGCTTTTGCCAATCGGCAGCCCCATGGCCAACATAAAGGTGTTGGCGATGCCACCACCTACGATCAAACCATCTACCTTTTCAGAAAGGGCTTTCAAGATGGTGAGCTTGGTAGAGACTTTGGAACCGGCCACGATGGCAATCAAGGGCTTTTTAGGCGCTTGCAATGCCTTGGAAATCGCGTCCATCTCAGCCGCGAGCAATGGACCAGCGCATGCGATTGGCGCGCGCTCAGCGATGCCGTAAGTCGTGCCTTCAGCTCGGTGAGCTGTACCAAATGCATCGTGCACAAATACATCGCACAACTTGGCGAGTTTTTCCGCCAGCTCTGGGCTGTTCTTCTTCTCACCCACATTCACCCGACAGTTCTCGAGCAGCACCGCTTCGCCGGCCTTGACCTCAACGCCATCTACCCAATTGGCTTGCAACCTGACGGGCTGACCCAACAATTCAGACAAACGCTGGGCAACAGGGGCCAAAGAGTCTGCCGCCTTGAATTCGCCCTCAGTCGGGCGTCCCAAGTGAGACGTCACCATGACAGCTGCACCGGCATCCAGGGCCATGCGAATGGCTGGCACGGACGCACGCACGCGGGTGTCTTCTGTGATGCGGCCAGCATCGTCCAGAGGAACGTTCAAATCGGCTCGAATAAAAACCCGCTTGTCGCGCACCTGCCCACTGGCGCACAAATCTGAGAAACGAATGAACTGCATGGAGAGGCTCCCTTGTGATCTTAAAAAATTGAATGCTTCAGATTTTAGGGCGCTCGAACGCCATCGCCCTGCACGGGCATCACCAACCCAGGCCCACATGCAGCGGCAAATAGACCAACATGCCAGTGACAATGGTGCCAAGCACGCTGCCGCGCTTCATGTACCAAAGGGATGCCACCACAACCGCCATCCAACGCGCGTCCAACAAAGACGTCATCAGGGCACCCTGAGTCATGACAATTTCTGGGACGATCACCGCGGCCAAGGCCGCAATGGGTGCGTAATGCAGCCCACGCTGCACCCAACTGGGCAAGTGCAACGGCTTAGAGGCTGCAATAAAAAACCCCCGCGTCAGCAAGGTCACGCAGCCCAGCCCCAAACAAGCAAGCAAGGTCCAAATGTCGGTGGTGTTCAATGCCGTCATATCGGTTGCAATCACGGCTTTCTCCTCACATAGCCTCGTCCCTGCTCTAGCGCCAAGGCAGCGGCGACAGCAATGGCGATGGCGCTCAAAATATTGAGCTTCAAAGGCAAGGCAAATGCAAACACAGCGATGGCACCCGAAACCAGCGCCGCAATGATGCGCAACTTTGAGCTCGCCAAGGACAACGTCACGCCCAACAACGCCAAGATACCGGCAAAGCCCAAGCCCCATTCCCCAGGGATCCAACTCGCCAGCGCAATCCCCGTGAAACTGCCCACCATCCACGCAACCCAGTTGGTGCAAATGCTCGCAACCCAATAAGCCTCGTGCGCATTTCGCTCGTCGTCGGTGGTACCTGGTTGTTGATACCGCTTGGTGAACATCACGTAGGACAAGTCGCCCAAAATATAGCTGTACATGATGCGGCGAGCTCGGCTGAGATGGGCCAAATACGGCTGCATGTGAGCAGAAAACACGATGAACCGCAGATTCACGCACAAAGCCGTGGCCCAAATCACCCAAAGCGGTGCGCCGACCAAGATCAAAGGTGTTGCCGCCAACTGAGCGCTGCCCGCAAAGACCACGATGGTCATGAACACGGCTTCAAAGGTGCTCAAACCCGCGTTGCTGAGCACCATGCCTGTCGTCAAGCCCCAAGCCAAAATACCAACGCTGGCGTGGGCCATTTCGCGTGCGCCAACAGCGAACTCAGGGTGCGCAATGACCTGTCTGAGCGACCTCATGGCGATGGCCGCTGCATCACAGCATCTTGCAAGTCAAACCCTTGCGTGAAGGCCTGTGCGCTCAATCGCTTACCGCCCGCTTTTTGCACCGTCAGACAGCGCAAGGTGCCTGCGCCACACGCCACATCGATGCCATCTGCATTGGCCCGCAGCACCGTCCCCGGTGTCGCTTGGTGTGACTCAGCTAAGGCCTGTGCGTCCCACACCTTGAGCTGATTGCCCTCGGCATCCAATAACCATGCAGCCCCTGGAAACGGGTTGAACGCGCGAACCTTGCGCACCAAAACCTGCGAGTCCTGGGTCGGGTCCAACACGCCTTCAGCCTTGGTGATCTTTTCTGCGTAGGTCACCCCTTCAGTTGGCTGCGGCGTGGCGTTGTGGCGTTGCTCTGAGAGCCCAGCCAAGACCTCCACAATTGCCTGCGCACCCTGGTCGGCCAGCCGATCATGCAGTGTCGCCGTGGTGTCGTTGGGATCAATCGGCAAACTTTGGCGCCAGAGCATATCGCCCGTATCTAAACCAGCGTCCATTTGCATGATGGTGATGCCGCTCTCGCGGTCGCCTGCTTCAATGGCCCGGTGGATCGGCGCGGCGCCTCGCCACCGAGGCAACAAAGAGGCGTGGATATTGAGGCAACCCCAGCGCGGCAAATCCAACAACCACTGCGGCAAGATGAGCCCGTAGGCTGCAACCACCATGACATCTGGCTGCAAAGCCAACAATCTCTCGCGGGCGGCCAGTGCATCCTTGGCGAAGCGCCCATCGAGGCGCAAGCCCCGAGGCTGATCAACGGCAATCGAGCGCTCTTGGGCCCAACGTTTGACGTCAGATGGCTGCAGTTTCAACCCGCGCCCGGCAGGTCGATCGGGCTGAGTCAACACCAGCGAAACCGCGTGTTGTGCCTGCACGATCGCGTCGGCCGCAACCGCGGCGAAAGCCGGTGTCCCGGCAAACACAACGTTCATCACAATTTAGCGGCTTCGCGCTCAGCTTTGATCAAGCGTGTCTTGATGCGCGTGCGCTTGAGGTTGGACAAATACTCAACAAACACCTTGCCCATCAAGTGGTCCATTTCATGCTGGATACAGCGTGACAGCAAACCGTCACCCTCTATTTCTTGTAATTCGCCTTGCTCATTGAGTGCTTGCACACGAATGCGCTCAGGCCGCTCGACCACGTCGTAGATGCTGGGCACCGAGAGACAACCCTCTTCATTGACCACTTTTTCTTCACTGGTCCACAACACCTTGGGGTTGATCAGCACCAATGGGTCATCGCGGTCTTCGCTCACATCGATCACAATGACACGCTCGTGCACATCCACTTGGGTGGCCGCCAGGCCCACGCCATTGGCGTCATACATGGTCTCAAACATGTCTCGAATCAAAGCGCGAATGCGATCATCCACCTGTGCAACAGGCTTGGCGATGGTATGAAGACGAGGGTCAGGGTAGCGGAGTATCGTTAATTTGCTCATGACATCAAATCCAATTCGTTGCTAAGTATTGTCCCTCAAACCCATTCCAACCGATGATCTGAAATCGAAAACCCAGGCGGTATTCATGAATTCTGACGAAGTGCTCTGCGAAGAAGATGTTGCGGCCTGGTTGCGGCTCTTGATGACGCCAGGGGTTGGGGGGGTGACCCGACGCCAATTGCTTCGAATTTGGAGTTGGCCCACGGACATCTTTGCCACCAGCCTGAGTGAGAAGCGCCAACACGTCGACGAGACTTTGGCGCTGCGTTTGCAACACCCCCCCGAGCATTGGCAAGAGACCACGGCGCGGACTTTGGACTGGTTGCGCGCACCCAATTGCCACATGATTCCGCTTGGCTCGCCGCATTACCCAGCCTCACTGCTGCAAATTCCTGACCCTCCGGTGTGCTTGTTCGCCCAGGGCCACCTGCCCGCGCTGACCCAGCTTCCTTGGCTGGCCATGGTCGGCAGCCGCAACCCGACTCCGCAAGGGGTCTCAAACGCCCGGGCGTTTGCGCGCGTGTTCGCCGAGCAAGGTTTGGGCGTGGTTTCCGGGCTGGCACTGGGCATCGATGGTGCGGCCCACGAAGGCGCGCTCGCTGGGTCTGGCCCCACCATGGCTGTGGTCGGCACGGGCTTGGATCGGGTCTACCCGAAAGCCCACCACGCTTTGGCGCACCAGATCGCTGAGTCAGGCTTGCTACTCAGCGAGTATGTCTTGGGCACGCCTCCGTTGGCGGCGCATTTTCCCCAGCGCAATCGCCTCATCAGTGGGCTCAGTGCTGGGGTCTTGGTGGTCGAGGCGACCTTGCAATCGGGCTCTTTGATCACCGCCCGACTGGCCGGCGATCAAGGACGCGAGGTATTTGCCATTCCAGGTTCAATTCACTCCCCCCAATCCAAAGGCTGCCACACCCTGATCCGCCAAGGCGCCAAGCTCGTTGACTCTGCGCAAGACGTGCTCGACGAGCTTCAAATCCAAACGCCCGCTGCTCAGCAAGAGGTGGCCAGGTCTGACAAGGCAGCGCCGCAAGCGTCAGCCCTTGTGCAAGCATTGGGCTACGAGGTGGTCGATTTGGATACTTTATTGGCACGCACGGGGATGACCGCGCAAGAGCTGCAGGTTGCGCTGATGGGCCTTGAACTAGAAGGCCATGTTCAGCGCCTGGCGGGTGCTCGGTGGCAACGCGTGATTTAGCGACGGGCGCAAGCTGGGCGACAATAGATGCCTTTCCACCCGTTTGCCCTGCGCAATCCACACCAACCTCATGACCCAAGACCCGCCCAAGCGCCCTACCCTCTCCTTGAAAGCGGGCAAACCGGTGCGCAAACCCGCAGCCAAGCAAAAACCGCGTGGGCAGGCCCCGCGCTCTTGGATCAAGCCTTTGGGGCAGGACCCCCGACCGACTGATCGCTCGGATGCCCCGCCCTCAAATGACTCGACGCGCCCGAGCACTCACGCCAGCCCGCCTAGCGCCGCACGTCCCCCCGCGCGAACCACGCCACGCAATGCCAACTTGAGCCAACGCGCGCGTCTGTCTGGCACAGACTCACGGCCGCCAGGGCTCGAGCGACTGAATAAAAAACTGGCTGCACTGGGCCATTGCTCTAGACGCGAAGCGGACGAATGGATCGCCAAAGGCTGGGTGCGTGTCAACAATGAAGTGGCCGCGATGGGGCAGCTGGTTGGGCCACAAGACGAAATACAAATCTTGCGCCGCGCCCACACGGCCCAAGCTGAACGGGTGACGTTTTTGCTGCACAAACCCGTGGGGTATGTCAGCGGGCAGCCCGAGGATGGCCACGCCAGTGCGGCAGAGTTGCTTGGTCGCGATACCCAGTGGGCGCGCGACTCAAGTGGGCTGCGCTTCTACCCGAGCCAGCTCAAAGGCTTGGCGCCTGCGGGTCGGCTCGACATTGACTCCACCGGCTTGCTGGTGTTGACCCAAGACGGACGGGTAGCCAGACAACTGATTGGCGAAGACAGCGAAGTTGAAAAAGAATATTTGGTGCGCGTGCATTGGATTCAGGCACCCAATGGCGTTGTCACTGAAGACGTGCAAAGCGTCTTCCCGACCAGCAGCTTGGCGATGTTGCGCCACGGTCTATCCCTGGACGGCCAAGCCCTGCGCCCCGCCGAAGTCGAGTGGCAGAACCCTGAGCAACTCAAATTCATCTTGCGCGAAGGCAAAAAGCGTCAAATTCGGCGCATGTGCGAGGCCGTCGGCCTCAAGGTGGTAGGTCTCAAGCGGGTGCGCATTGGCCGCATCACTTTGGGCGATTTGCCTCTGGGTCAGTGGCGCCTGTTGGGCGCCGATGAGCGTTTTTAGCGCTGGCCCTTGAAGTCCAAAAAGCTGTCCCCACATGGAGGACTTAGTTTTTTGTCATTTTTGTCAATAGGACCGTGCATCCATCATGACCACTCAGACCCACGCCTTTCAAGCCGAAGTAGCTCAATTGCTGCACTTGGTGACCCACTCGCTTTACTCGCAACCCGACATCTTTTTGCGCGAGCTGGTATCCAACGCCTCTGACGCCTGCGACAAGCTGCGTTTTGAGGCTCTGGATCAAAACGCCCTATGGGAAGAATCGCCTAACTTAGAAGTGCGCATTCACTTCGACCGTGAGGCCAACACGCTGACCATCACCGACAACGGGATCGGCATGTCCGCTGAAGAAGCGGCAGCGCATTTGGGCACGATTGCCAAGAGTGGCACGCGCGACTTCATCAGTCGACTCAGCGGCGACCAGAAACAAGACTCTCAATTGATTGGACAGTTTGGCGTCGGGTTCTATTCAGGCTTCATCGTCGCTGATGAAATCACAGTAGAAACCCGCCGCGCTGGTGAGCCTGCAAGCGCAGGTGTGCGCTGGCGCAGCCAAGGCACGGGTGAGTTCACGCTTGAGACCATCGAGCGAGCTCAGCGGGGCACCAGTGTGATCTTGCACCTGCGCTCAGACAAGACCGAGTACCTGAGCCATTGGAAGTTGAAATCCATTGTTCAAAAGTATTCTGATCACATCAGCCTGCCCATTTTGATGCAATCTGAAACTTGGGATGCCGAGGCGGGCAGCTACAAGACCAACGATGAGTGGGAAACCGTCAACTCAGCAAGCGCGCTATGGAGCCGCCCCAAGAAAGAAATCTCCGACGAACAATACACCGAGTTTTACAAAAACATCAGTTACGACGACGAAGCTCCGTTGACCTGGAGCCACAACCGAGTCGAGGGCAGCACCGAGTACACACAACTGCTTTATGTGCCAGCCCACGCCCCGCACGATTTGTACACCCGCGACCACAAGGCTGGAGTCAAGTTGTACGTCAAGCGGGTGTTCATCATGGACGAGGCCGACAGTCTGCTGCCCTCATACTTGCGTTTCATCAAGGGCGTC
>CBFIFT010000098.1:0-7078 GCA_965661935.1 Burkholderiaceae bacterium
CCAAAAACGCCGAGATACCGGCGCCAAAGAGTGACAACGCCAAACCAGTCGCGTATTGATTGGTATTGAGCCAAATCACCATCCAGCCAAACACGCCCGCCATCGCGGCACCCACAAACGCGCCAGCGAGGAAACCCAGCCACGGGTTGCCCGTGTGCACCACCGCAGCGAATCCAGCCAAGGCAGCACACAGCATCATGCCTTCAGCGCCGAGGTTCAACACACCGGCTTTTTCGTTGATCAATAAGCCCAAACTGGCCAAGGCCAAAATGGTGCCCGAGTTCAAGGTAGCGGCAATCAATAAATCCATCACACCTCCGTGCGGCGGCGAACCAGGCGATAAGCAATCAGGGTGTCGCAAGCCAGCAGGGTGAACAAAAGCAGCCCCTGAAACACTCCTGTGATGCTCTTGGGCAAGCCAAGGCGCGATTGCGCCAACTCGCCGCCGATGTAAAACATGCTCATCAGCACGGCCGAAAAAACCATGCCCACCGGGTGCAAACGGCCGACAAACGCGACGATGATCGCCGCAAATCCATAGCCAGCCGGCACGTAGGGGGTGAGCTGCCCGATCGGCCCTGCGACCTCGAGCGCACCCGCCAAGCCAGCCGCCCCGCCGCTGATAAGCAAGGCAATCCACAGCGTCTTGCGGGCAGAGAAACCGGCAAACCGAGCGGCCGCGGGCGCCATACCACCCACCGCTTGTGCAAAGCCCGCATAAGTCCGATACAAAAACACCCAAACCGCGCCCACCGCCAACAGCGCCAGAGCGAAACCGATGTTGACGCGAGAGCCTTCAAACAAGCGCGGGATCATGGTGGCATCTTCAAACGTCTTGGTCTGCGGAAAGTTAAAACCATGCGGGTCTTTCCAAGGCCCAAACACCAAGTACGAGAGCAGCTGCACCGCGACGTACACCAACATCAAGCTCGTCAAAATTTCATTGGCGTTGAATCGATCACGCAAAAACGCCACCAGCGCAGCCCAAACCATGCCCCCCATGGCGCCTGCAAACAAAATGGCCACGACAATCCACTGGCTGGAGTCCTCAGTGGCCAGCAAAGCCACGCCACCGCCGGCGATGGCCCCCATCACGTACTGCCCCTCTGCCCCAATGTTCCAGACGTTGGATCTGAAGCACACCGCCAGCCCCAAAGCAATCAGCAGCAGCGGCGTCGCTTTGATGAGCAGTTCACTGATGGCATCAAGCCCGTTGATCGGCTCCCAGAAGAACATCCTCAGGCCAGCCAGCGGGTCTTTGCCCAGACTGCTCAGCAGCAGCACCCCAATCAGCACGGTCACCAACAGGGCCAGCACGGGCGAGCCCAAAGTCCAGGCTTGGGATGGCGCCCCTCTGGGCTCAAGCTTCAACATGCGAGTCCTCCCACAGGCCCGACATCCACAGGCCAATTTTTGAAGCATCGGCTTGAGCGCGGGCCATGCTCGGGGATATGCGCCCCTTGGCCATCACCACAATGCGATCACTCAGTTCCATCAACTCATCGAGCTCTTCACTGACGACCAAAACGGCACAGCCGGCGTCGCGCAAAGCCATGATGGCGCCCCGAATCTGCGCGGCTGCACCTACATCGACGCCCCACGTCGGCTGACTCACGATCAGCACGCGCGGCTGCGCATCGATTTCACGACCAACGATGAACTTTTGTAAATTGCCGCCAGAAAGCGATTGAGCCAACGCCTGGGGCCCACCAGCCTTGACCCCAAATTTTTGAATAATCCCTGCGGCTTGCTGCGCCAGCGCTGCCGGCTTGAGAAAACCCCGGCTGACCGACTCGCTGCGCGTGAGCAACAAATTCAACGCAAGCGACAGCGCAGGCACCGCACCCCGACCCAAGCGCTCTTCGGGAACAAAATGCAGGCCACGGGTGCGCCGCGCCGCTGGCCCCGCGGCGCTGACATCAACGCCCTCAAGCTGCACGCACCCTGCACTGGCTCGCACATCTTCGCCGGAAAGCACGCGCAAGAGCTCGCCCTGCCCGTTGCCCGACACCCCGGCAATGCCAAGCACCTCACCGGCGCGAACTGCCAAGCTCACATCGTGCAAATCGACGCCAAACTGATCCTCTCGCACCAGACTCAAGTGCTTGACCTCAAGCATCGTGTCACCAGGCTCACGCGCACCCACGTGCACTTGGGGCGGTTCTGACCCAATCATCAAGTGGCTGAGCGTCCCGATGGTTTCCTTTCGCGGGTCGCATTGCCCGGTCACTCGGCCGCCTCGCATCACAGTGCAGGCATCGCAGAGCGACCGAATCTCGTGCAGCTTGTGGCTGATGTACAAAATGCTGCAGCCTTCTGAGGCCAGCTGTCGCAGAACCACAAAAAGCTTGTCTACCGCTTGTGGCGTCAACACCGAAGTGGGCTCATCCAGGATCAACAATTGGGGGCGGGTGAGCAGCGCGCGAATGATCTCCACGCGTTGCATCTCACCCACGCTCAGCGTGTGCACCGGGCGCTGTGGATCAAGTTCTAGCCCGTATATCGCGGCCGTTTCTGAGATCTGGCTCGTCACTTGCTCGAGTGAGGTGCCCCGATCCATCCCCAACCAAACGTTCTCGGCCACCGTGAGCGTATCGAACAAACTGAAGTGCTGAAACACCATGGCAATCCCCATGGCACGGGCTTCTTGTGGGTTGCGAATGCGCACCTCACGGCCGTTGAACTCAACCGTCCCCGCATCGGGCTGAACGGCGCCGTAGATGATCTTCATGAGCGTCGACTTGCCCGCCCCGTTCTCACCCAAGACGGCGTGGATTTGACCGGGCTCAACGCGCAAATGCACGGCGTCGTTGGCCACAACGCTGGGGTAGCGCTTGGTGATGCCTTGCAACGATAAGCGGGGCAACCCCATGGTCAGCAGTCCTCTTCAAAAATTTGCATTGCCTACCTACGTGGGTCGACGCCAGCGCCAAATGTACCACCGCCCTGTCGCCCATACCCAGCCCCTGAATGGGACCGCCCTAACCCTGGCCGCAGCCGTCTGGCCTGGCTGCATCGGCACGCCTGAGTCAAAACGGGCCACCGCAGGAAACAAAAAGGGGCACTTGAGTCAGCCAGTCGGGGCCCAAACACGGCCCCACCCCAATGAGGACGACAGCCCCTGTGTGTCACCCACGTGCCAAGTTTGCCCCACTGGGAGATGCAATATGTACCCACCCACCTGCATAAACGCCACAGCGGAGGAACCCTATGAAACCCCTCATTGAAGCGAACCCAGACGCGCTGGCCAAGCACATCCCCAACGGCGCCACGGTCACCGTGCACAAAGGCGATGAGGCCGACGTCCCCATGGCGCTGGCATTTGCCATGATTCGGCGAAAGCTCACAGGCCTGCACGTGGTGACATTGCCCACGTGCGCCTACCCCGCCAGCGGCATGATGATGGACTTGCTCATCGGCGCAGGGTGCGTCGCCTCTGTCGAGACCTCGGGCATCTCACTGCACGAGCTGGGCCCTGCGCCTCAATTCTCGGCGGCTGTCAAAGAAGGGCGATTGAAAGTCATCGACGCCACCTGCCCCGCGGTTTATGCGGGCCTCCAAGCCGGCGTCAAGGGTCAACCCTTTGCGCCTCTGCGCGGGCTGATTGGCAGCGATGTGCAACGGCACCGGCCAGACTACAAACTCATCCAGAACCCGTTCAGCGACTCACCCGACCCCATCGTGCTGGTGCCTGGCATAGCCGCTGACGTGGCGATTTTTCACGCCTCACTCGCAGATACCGAGGGCAACATTTGGGTCGGGCGCGACCGCGATCGGCTGAATGCAGCCCAAGCGGCTGACCTGACGCTGGTCACGGTCGAGGCGGTCGTCGAGGGCAACTTGCTCAAAGACCCAGACAAATGCGGCGGGGTGATCTCAGCCATGCACGTTGACGCCATTTGTGTCGCACCCAATGGGTGTTGGCCCATGCACCCAGACGGGCATACCGATCTAGATGCTGTGCGCGCGTACCAGCAAGCGGCCAAGTCACCAGACGGCTTTCAACGCTACCTTGAGCAACATGTGCTCGCCAATCCCGTTGAAGCCCTCACCGATTGAACACCATGAGCACGAACGATTGCCGACCTGAAGAACTCTACGCAGCCACGATTGCGGGCTTGCTCAAAGGCGTGAAACACATCGCCGTCGGTATGTTGTCACCGATTCCGGGTGCAGGCGCATTGCTGGCGAAGGCAGCCAGTGAGCAGCCGGTGCGCGTTTCCATCCTGGGCAGCCATCAGCACAACCCGTGGACCAACGGCGGCAACGAACTGTTTGACGTCGCAGGGCGCGGCGGCATTGGCGCGTTCTTTTTAAGCGGCGGGCAAATCGACGGCCACGGCAACATCAACTTGGTGGGCGTTGGCGACTACCCCAACACGTCTGTGCGTTGGTCGGGCTCGTTCGGCTCGGCGTATTTGTATTTTGTGGTCCCTCGTGTGATTTTGTTCAGATGGGAGCACTCGCGCCGCACTTTGGTCGACCAAGTGGATTTCATCAGCGCGCCGGGCCGCTCGGAGCCCGGCGTCTACCGACCCGGTGGCCCCGTGGCCTTGATGACCAACCTGTGCTTGTTCTCTTATCAAAAGCCCAGCGGGCGCTTTTTGTTGGAAAGCATCCACCCCGGACACACCCTAGAAGAAGTGCGAGACCAAACAGGTTTTGACTTTGATACACCTAGCCAGGTGCCTGTGACGCCTGCGCCAAGTGGCGAGCAACTCAGTGTGCTCAGAGGACCAGTCGCTGACCAAATGGTTGAGATATATCCAAAGTTTGCAGCCGAGGTATTTGGCCGCTCAGCAGCCCTCTCTCAGGCCAACTGACCCACACACAAGAGGCCCGATCAAGGCGGCACATCGGCCGCAAACGGTGCCATCCAGCCCAGCCCCTCTTGGGTGCTTTTGAGCGGAATGTACTCACAGCCCACCCACCCGCGGTAGCCCATGGCGTCCAACGCCTTGAGCCACCAGAGGTAATTGATCTCGCCTGTGCCTGGCTCGTGGCGACCAGGGTTGTCGGCGATTTGAATGTGGCCGATTTTGTCGAGGTGGTCGCGTACCGTTTGGGTCAACTCGCCTTGCATACGTTGCATGTGATAGGCGTCGTATTGCAGCCAAACATGATCTGAGCCAACGGCATCGATCAGCTTCAAGCCGTCGGCCGCTGTGTTGAGCAAAAAGCCTGGGACATCTTTGTCATTGATGGGCTCTACCAGCAGGCGCACGCCCGCCTGTGCCATGCGGGGCGCCGCCCAGCGAACGTTGTCCACCAGCGTCTCCCACGCGGCCTCTCGTGATGTGTGCGCAGGTTGCAGACCAGCCAACACGTTCAATCGCCTGACACCCAGCACATTCGCATAATTCAGCGCCAACTCAACACCTGCGCGAAACTCGTCGGTGCGAGAAGCGTCGCAGGCGATGCCACGATCGCCCGCCGCCCAACTCCCAGCGGGCACGTTGTGCAAAACCACTTGCACGCCAGCGCGTTGCGCAACGGTGGCTATTTCTTGCGCTTCAAAGTCGTACGGAAACTGAAACTCCACGGCCTGAAAGCCAGAGCGTGCTGCCGCATCAAAGCGCTCGAGAAATGGGACCTCAGTGAACATCAAAGACAAATTCGCTGCAAATCTTGGCATCGCGTTTTCCTGTGTGGTGGCTGGATACGGCGCGACAAGTTGCGCCACAATCACGCCATGTGCCACTGTATTCGACACCTACAACGATGACAACAACTTTGATTCACAACGCCGATGCGATTGCCACCATGGACGACACCGAGCGCGAGTGGCGCCATGCCAGTGTGCTGGTCAAAGACGGCACCATCGCCGCCATCGGACCTGCCTCAGAGTTAGACCATTGGCGCGACCAAGCAGATGAAGTGATCGACGCGCAGGGCCACGTGATCATCCCCGGCATGGTCAACACCCACCACCACATGGTGCAAAGCCTCACCCGGGCCATTCCTTCGGTCCAAGATGCCGAGCTGTTTGGTTGGTTGCAAGGCCTGTACCCGATTTGGTCGGGTTTGACACCTGAGATGGTGCACACCGCCACGCAAGTGGCCATGGCCGAGCTGCTTTTAAGTGGCTGCACCACCAGCAGCGACCACCTCTACATCTACCCCAACGGGTGCAAGCTGGATCACAGCATTGAAGCCGCCCAAGAAATCGGTATGCGCTTTTTGGCCACCCGCGGCTCCATGAGTGTGGGCCAAAGCAAAGGGGGGCTGCCACCCGACAACGTGGTTGAAGCAGAAGCCGACATACTGAAAGACAGCCAGCGGCTCATCGAGACCTATCACGACACCCGCGAAGGCGCCATGATCCAAGTCGCTTTGGCGCCCTGCTCACCGTTTTCGGTGAGCCAAGACCTCATGCGAGAGAGCGCGGCGCTGGCGCGCAGCTTCAAAGGGGCTGGGGTGCGACTGCACACCCACTTGGCCGAGAACGACCACGACCTGCGCTACACCCAAGAGCAGTTTGGCTGCACACCCACGCAGTACGTGCAAGACCTGGGTTGGCTGGGGGACGACGTATGGCATGCGCACTGCGTCAAGTTGGACGACGAAGGCATCAGCTTGTTTGCCGCCACACGCACCGGAGTGGCCCATTGCCCTTGCTCCAATATGCGCTTGGCCAGCGGCATTGCACCGATTCGACAAATGATGAACGCGGGCGTGCCTGTGGGACTCGGCGTGGATGGCAGCGCATCCAACGATGCCGCGCACATGCTCAACGAGGCGCGCCAAGCGATGCTGCTGGCCCGCGTTGGGCGCGCCATGCAGCCGCCGCAGGTCAATCAAGGACGGACGTTCTTTGGCTGTGATTTAGGCCCATCCGAGATGGGTGCACGCGATGCCTTGCGACTGGCCACTCGAGGGGGGGCGCAGGTGCTGGGCCGCCAAGACATTGGGCAACTCAGCGTAGGCAAGCAAGCCGACATCGCCATCTTCGATCTGGGCCAGTTGGCTTTTGCCGGCGGTGCAGTGCACGACCCCATCGGTGCGCTGATGTTTTGTGCCAGCGCGCCTGCAGCCTACACGATGGTGCAAGGGCGATGGGTGGTGAAAAACGGTCAAC
>CBFIFT010000099.1:0-7029 GCA_965661935.1 Burkholderiaceae bacterium
TGACGCTGCCCGCCACTTTGGCGCCTGCGTTCTCTAGCATTTCTTTGGCTTGATCGCGTCCCAGCGTGGGCAACGCGCCGGTCAGAACCAACGTTTTACCCGCCAAGGCCCCAGTTTTTTCGACTCTCGCCTCGCCCTCTGACCACGCCAGACCCGCTGCGCGCAGCGCCTGCACCACCTCGATGTTGTGTGCTTGCGAGAAAAAGGTGCGAATGCTCTTGGCCACCGCAGGCCCGATGTCAGAGACCTCGAGCAGCTCTTCTTCGCTCGCCTGCATCACCCGGTCTAGGTTGGCAAAATGGCCCGCCAGCTCTTTGGCCGTGGCCTCACCCACGTGCCTCACGCCCAGCGCATACAAAAACCGCGGCAACGTGGTTTGCTTAGAGGCCTCTAGCTCGTTGAGTAAATTGCGGGCTGATCTTTCACCCATGCGCTCCAAACCCACCAACGCGTCCATAGAGAGTTGGTAAAGGTCAGGCAAGTGTTTGATCAAACCTGCATCCACCATTTGATCGATCAACTTGTCACCCAAACCTTCGATGTTGAGTGCCTTGCGGGATGCAAAGTGCCAAATCGCTTGCTTGCGTTGAGCGCTGCAAAACAGGCCGCCTGAGCAGCGGTGATCGGCCTCGCCCTCTTCTCTGACCGCCACACTGCCACAAATCGGGCAGTGGGTGGGCATGGTGAAAGGCAATGACTCGCCCTCTCGCTTGTCGAGTATGACGCCGACAACCTCTGGGATCACATCGCCAGCGCGCCGCACGATCACGGTGTCGCCGACCCGCACATCTTTGCGCCGCGCTTCGTCCTCGTTGTGCAAGGTGGCATTGGTAACCGTCACGCCACCGACAAAAACGGGTTCAAGTTTGGCCACGGGCGTGAGCTTGCCCGTGCGACCGACCTGCACATCGATGGCCTGCACTCGAGTGAGCTGCTCTTGCGCCGGGAACTTTTGCGCCACTGCCCAACGGGGCTCTCTGGAAACAAAGCCAAGTTGGCGCTGCAACGACAAATCGTTGACTTTGTAGACCACGCCGTCGATGTCAAAGGCCAAGCCATCGCGGGCTTGCGCCACCGCCTGATAGAAATCGCTCAGGCCATCGGCGCCTTGCACCACACGGGTCCAGTCGGATACGGGCAAGCCCCATTGTTTCAATTGCATGAGCACTTGGTGGTGGGTGTGCCAACCCAACGCCTCAGCCAATTCTTGTCCTTGCCCGTCTTTGCATTGCGCAACCGCATAGGCAAAAAAACTGAGTGGTCGCTGAGCGGCTAGTTTGCTATCCAACTGGCGAATCGCACCGGCGGCGGCGTTTCTGGGGTTGACAAAGGTTTTGTCACGACGTTCGCGCTGGCGCTCGTTGAGGCGATCAAAATCAGCCCGCGCCATGTAGACCTCCCCCCGCACCTCGAGCAACGCCGGGGCATGGTCTGCGTGCAAACGCAAGGGGATTTGACCCACTGTTTTGACATTGGCAGTCACGTCTTCGCCCTGAGAGCCATCGCCTCGCGTGGCCGCGCGAACCAAAACCCCGTTCTCGTAGCGCAAGCTCATGGCAAGGCCATCAAACTTGAGCTCTGCAACGTAATCCAGCTTTTCGCCGCGCGCTGTGCGGTCGAGCTCTTTTTGAATCCGGCGGTCAAATTCTCGTGCCCCCTCCACCGAGGTATCTGTCTCGGTTCGGATGCTCAACATGGGCACATCGTGTTGCACCGTTACAAACGCATCCAACGCAGCTCCACCCACGCGTTGTGTCGGTGAATCAGGGGTCACCCATTGCGGATGGTCTTTTTCTAATACCTGCAACATTTGAAACAGGCGGTCGTACTCTGCGTCTGGTATCTCGGGTTGATCCAGCACGTAATACTGGTGAGCATGGTGGTGCAAGACCTCGCGCAATGCCTGCATTTGGGCTTGCGCTGACTGAGCTGGGTCGCCTTGCCCGGCCCCGTCTGGCGCCGAGTCGAACAGATCGCCTGTGCTCATGAGAATAGGCGGCGCGCCAAGTCTGAGCCGGCGCTCAAGTCACGCTCATCCAACGCGTCATAAAGGCTGTTGAGCTCAACACCGATCTGCGCCAGCAATTCTGGGTTGAGAGGCTGCCCCACGTCGTCGACCAAGTCGGCGTCCATTGCACTGGCCAACTCAAGCGCCACACGACACAACTGATCAAACGGTTCTTCGCTTCGATTGACTTGTGGCACATCCAAAATCAAACGCAGCTCTCGCAGCGAACCGTCTTGGTCTTCGTTCAAAGCCACCTGGGTATCGAAGCGCAAAGTAAACAACGCAGGGGCTTTGTCCATCGCACCCGCAAAAATCAATTTACCCGGCACAGAGCCCGCCACCAAGCCTGCAGCAAAAGCGTGGTGCTGCACGTAGCCCAAACTCCAGGCCGTAGATTTGGCTCTGAGAACCACGCCAAGCTGTGCGTCGTGCTGACTCGCAAATTGATCCAACTCTTTGGCGCGTGCGACTTCAGAGAACATGTCAGGAAACTCTGGTGCGCCATTGATCGCGTCAGCCAAGGCCTGAACCTTTGCCACAAACTCAGAGAAATCGATGTTGTTGATGGGGCCAGAACGGTTTGCCAACTGCAAAGCAACCTGAACACCTTGATAGCGGTGGCCAGCTTGCGGGCGACTCCATTCACCTGAATCGTCTAAGCCCTCAATAACCAAGGTTTTGCTGCCGACGCGGCGAGTGGTCGGCGCAGCTGCCAAGATGGCTTCACCCGAGACAGGGCCAGACAAGCCAACCACCACCACCGAATCGATCAGCGGGTCTATGGCTGCGTGCAATGTCGAAGCCTGGGGTGGCGCCGCGATGGCATCGAATGCTTGCATCACCTCGTCTGCGGGCTCCGCGGGTGGCGCCCAATCGTCGCCCAAGGCATCGTCAAGGCTGGGCTCTATGCCGGCCACCTTAGGTGGTGAATTCAAGGGTGTCGCGTGACGAGGGGTCGCGCGGCGGGTGGTCCAAAGGTTGTAAAACCAAACCCCAAGGACGACCAACACGCCCAAGCCCAACAAACTCCACTGCATACTGCTCATCGGCTGGTTTATCCCTTTTTGTGTGCAAAGCTACCCAAAACGTGACTGGCTCAAGCGGACTCGGCCAGGTCGACTGCGGCGTCCATATCCACGGCAACGATGCGCGACACGCCTTGCTCTTGCATGGTCACGCCAATCAATTGCTGCGCCATTTCCATGGCGATTTTGTTGTGACTGATGAAGAGGAACTGGGTCTCTTGACTCATCTTGGAGACAAGCTTGGCGTAACGCTCGGTGTTGGCGTCATCCAAAGGCGCGTCAACCTCATCGAGCAAACAAAACGGCGCAGGGTTGAGTTGAAAGATGGCAAACACCAAAGCGATCGCAGTCAGTGCCTTTTCGCCACCCGACAACAAGTGAATGGTTTGGTTCTTTTTGCCCGGTGGCTGTGCCATCACCTGCACGCCAGCGTCCAAAATCTCGGCGCCTGTCATCACCAGCTTGGCGTTACCGCCACCAAACAAATCGGGGAACATTCGCCCAAAGTGTTCGTTGACAGTGTTGAAGGTGCCTTGCAAAAGATCGCGGGTTTCCATGTCGATTTTTTGGATCGCGTCTTCGAGCGTGTTGATGGCGTCCAAAAGGTCTTCGGACTGCGAGTCCAAAAAGGTTTTGCGCTCTCGGGCCTCGGTCAATTCGTCGAGGGCGGCCAGGTTGACTGCACCCAACGACTGGATGTCGCGGTTCAAACGGTCTATCTCACCTTGCAAACCAACGAGCTTGACGTCCTCGGCCTCAATGGACGCGGCCACCGCCGTTAAATCAGCCTCGACCTCGGCGAGTGCCTGTTGATACTGCTCGACGGCCAAAGTGGCGGCTTGTTCTTTGAGCCGCAATTCGGTGATTTGCTGGCGCTGTGGTTCGAGCGCTTGCTCAACCTGCAGGCGCCGCTCGTCACTGGCGCGCAGTTTGGCGCTGAGGTCTTCGTAGTTGCTGCGTTGAGCCGCTAGCGCGTCTTCGCGCTGCGCCTTGCGCTCAAGTGCCTCTTGCAAGCCACCTTGTGCGGCCGCAGCACTGAGTTGCGACAGCTCTTCTTGCGCCCGCCCTTGCTCTTGGGTCAGGGACTCCGCTTGGCTGGCAGAGGTGTCAATCAAACGCTGCAGTTCAGCCCTGCGCGCCTGCGCCGTGCGCTGCGAAAACACCGCCTCTTGGGCTTGGCGCTCTAGCGAGCGAAGCTGCTCACGCGCTTGGGTTAACTGGCGCTCCGCCTCGAGCACCCGCTCATCGAGTTGAGCGTGGCGCTCTTGGGTATCAGCCAACTGCATGTCGAGTTGCTCAAACCGCGCCTCGGCCTCGACAGCTCGCTCGCGCAAGGATTCTTGTGTCGCCAAGACCTCGCTCAAGTCGTCCCCCAACTGTGCGCTGCGCGCTTGAGTTTGCTCGACTTGTTGTTGCAACTGCATAGAGGTCACGTTGGCTTGGTGCGCTGCGGATTGTGCTTGAGTGACTTGAGAGCGCAAGCCATTGAGCTGCTGCGAGGCTTCGGCATAGGCACCCTCAGCCCTGACCACCGCCGCTTTGGCTTGCTGCACGATCATGTCCTGGGCTTTGATTTGTTTGTCCAGGTTTTCGATCTCTTGGGCCCGCGCAAACATGCCCGAGTTCTCGTCATCTTGGGCATAAAAACCCACGCTGGTTGCTGAGACCACGTGCCCCGACTTGACAACAATGCGTTGTCCAGCTTGCAAAGTCGCCCTCGCACGCAGTGCCTCGTCCAGCGATTGCGCGACAAAAATACCGTGCAACCAATCACCCAATACCCCCATCAAGCCGCTGTCGCGAACCCTGAGCAGTGACAACAACGCAGGCAAATCGCCCGCGACAGTCGCTGGAGGCGCAACGGGTGGGGCAAAAAATGTGAGCTTGGTTTTGGGCGCGTCACTGGCCAAGCCGCTGACCATATCCAAACGCCCGACCGACAGGGCTCCCATGCGCTCGCGCAAGATGGACTCGAGCGCCATCTCCCAACCCGCCTCAATGTGCAAGCTCTTCCAGAGTGGCTGCAGGTGGTCGAGCCCGTGTTTGGCTAACCAAGGCACCAACTCATCGTTGCTTTGCAGTTTTTGCTGCAGCGCCGACAACGCCTCGTGGCGCGCGCGCAGGTCCGCCTGCTGGTGCGACTGCTCAGTCGCCAACGCCTGGGCTTGCGCGCGGGCCTCATCCAGCTGCGGTACGTCTGATTGCAAAGCCTCTAGTTGGGCTTGAATCGACTCAAAAGCTTGCTGAGCGGCTTGCGCTTGCTGTTGCGCCTGCGCCAACCGCTCGGTGTCGGGGGTGGCCAAAGCCGCTTGATCGGCACTGAGTCGCTCAAACCGGGTAGCCAATTGGCGCTCTTGCTCGCCAATGGCCCTTTGCTCAGCAGCCAGAACTTGGATTTGTTGCTGAACTTGATTGACTTGGTTGCGTTGTTCGTTGGCCGCTTGTTGGGCCACGCGCAACTTGTCCTCTAGCTGGGGCAGCTCTTGCTGCTGTTCTTCGAGCTGGGCTGCCATCATTTCGGCCTGCGCCTCGGCCTCATCACCTGAGCTGGCCAACTGCGTCATCTCGTGGCTGGCTTGCTCGGCACTTTGTTGCCACTGCGCAAGCTGCTCGTTGATTTGCACCACGCGGGACTCGAGGCGCCGGCGCCCTTCAACCACAAAGCGAATCTCAGCCTCTAGGCGGCCAACTTCAGCTGAGGCCTCGTACAGCTGACCCTGCGCCTGATTGACCGCGTCACCGGCGGCATAGTGTGCTTGGCGAACGGTTTCTAAGTCAGCCTCGACTTGGCGCAATTCAGCCATGCGGCCTTCTAAGGCGGTGATGGCCGCTTCAACCTCGGCTTTGACGCGAGCCTGCTCGACTTGTGCCTCATCTCGCTTGAGCATCCAGAGTTGCTGTTGCTTGAGCGTGGCCTGTGCTTGCAAAGTTTTGAACTTTTCAGCGACTTGCGCTTGGCGCTCGAGCTTGCTCAAGTTGCTATTCAACTCGCGCAAGATGTCTTCAACTCGGGTGAGATTTTCGCGCGTATCGCTCAGCCGGTTAGCCGTCTCGCGCCGGCGCTCTTTGTACTTAGAGACGCCCGCAGCCTCTTCCAAAAACAGCCTGAGCTCTTCTGGGCGACTTTCAATGATGCGGCTGATGGTGCCCTGACCAATGATCGCGTAGGCCCTGGGCCCAAGCCCCGTGCCCAAAAAGACGTCGTGCACATCGCGGCGCCTGACCGACTGGTTGTTGATGAAATAGCTGCTGTTGCCATCGCGGGTCAATACCCGCCGCACCGAAATCTGCGCGTACTGAGACCACTGACCGCCGGCGCGGTGATCGTCGTTGTCAAAGACCAGCTCGACGCTGGCGCGACTGGCGGCCTTGCGCAAGTTGGTGCCGTTGAAGATGACGTCCTGCATGGACTCACCGCGCAACTCAGAGGCTTTGGATTCGCCCAAGACCCAGCGAACGGCATCCATGATGTTGGACTTGCCGCAGCCATTGGGTCCAACCACGCCGACGAGCTGGCCAGGAAGCTCAAAGTTGGTGGGCTCGACAAAGGACTTGAACCCAGATAGCTTGATCGATTGAAGACGCACGGATTTAAGAACACCTAAGTATTAATTTTGGATGGAGCAGCGCTCCAGCAGGGTGCCTAACTATACCGCGCAACGCCGGCGTCGGTGACGCCGGCTTGGCCACTACTTGGATGCACTGAACAAGTGACCATAGTGCTCTCTGAGCAGGTTTTTTTGGACCTTGCCCATGGTGTTTCGAGGCAGTTCTTGAACCACCTCTGCGTACTTGGGAATTTTGTAGTTGGCGAGCTGACCTTTCATGTCTTTCAACAACTCGGCTGGGTTCACCAAAGCCCCTGGGCGCGCCACCACGACAGCCACCCCCACCTCTCCAAAATCGGGGTGAGAAACGCCCACCACCGCACTTTCGGCAACGCCGGGTTGGTTGTTGAGGTGTGCTTCGAGCTCTGCGGGGTAAACGTTGTAGCCG
>CBFIFT010000100.1:0-6989 GCA_965661935.1 Burkholderiaceae bacterium
AGAAGAAAACTTTGGCATGGATTTTCGGCGCACCCGCCCTTGGTTCGGTCAGGTGCTTCGATGCGCGAGGACGCTCACTGCCGAAACCAAGGCGCAGCCTAGGCCACAAGATATCGGCCGGTGTTGAGGTGCTCGCCAGTTGACGGGCATAAAAAAGGCCCCGGTTGAGCCGGGGCCAACTTCCAACTCAACTTTGGAAGAACTCTCAAGGTAGACGCCCCCGCTGCGCATATGGCAAAGAGGGCGTTGGAACTGACGGGCAGTTTTAGAAGCTGTATGCCACGCCGATTTCGATCACATCGCCTTCGCCGCTGGTCTTGTCAAACTTGGCGACATCCATGTAGATGCTCATGTCCTTGAAGGCCTCGTAAGCAACGCCGTAGGCCATCTCGGTGCTCGAAGTCCCGCCATTGGGTTTGACACGCTGGCTGGCCAAGGTAAAGTCGAAGGCGCCCATTTCGTAAGCCACTTTGAAGCCGGTGTATTGGGTGCTGCTGTTGTCAACCTTCTTGGCTTTGGCAGACAAGGCGGTCAGTGACAGGCCATCCGTCAGTTCATACGTAGCGGCTACGCCGGTGGTGCTTTTGGCTGATGCATCGTCGCCATCGTTCTTGTACTTGGCGATGCTGTCGCTGCCCACCACCACTTTCAAGTCACCCATTTTGTACACCAGTGTCACTGCAGAGCCGGTTGCCGATTTGGTGGCGTCGGCGTTGCTGGCGTCCAAGGTCAAGTCATAAGCGAATGTGAAGTCACCAAAAGACTTGGTGTACTGAATGTGACGACCGTCATTGCCGCTTGCGGGCTCGGAGACGAAGCCGTTCTCACCGTGGCCAGATGCCAGGGCCTCTGCGAGGTTGTCCTCAAAGTAGCTGTCGAACTGACCCGCCGTGATTTTGCCGAATGCTTTGCTATCGATACCAAACTTGGTGTCGTCGGTGGCTAGGTCCCCATTGTCGCCAATTGGGTCATAGTCGATTTCGATTTCGCCAAAGACTTTGATACCGCTCTCGACGTTGTGTGAGGCCTTGATTTCAACTTGGTTCAAGCCCTTGCCTACAAAAGACTTTTCGTTTTTACCGCTGCTGTCTTTTTCAGACAGCTGGTAGGCGCCAACGTCGACGTTGACTTCAAATTTGGTGTTGTCATTGAGTTTGAACTCTGCTGCGTGGGCTGCGGTCACGGCAAGAACGGTTGCCAAAGCAATGGCTGATTTTTGAAACATAGAATTCTCCAAGGGTCGTTAAAAAGTGAGATACGCATCTGTGTGCATAGACCAATTGCGGTGTTGAGCCGTTGGTCTGCATCGAATCTTCTCAACACCACATGACAAGTTCGCGACAGTTCGATGACGGTTTGGTTAAAACCCACACACACGCGTGGGTGGGGTGATTGCCGCACATGGCGGGGCAATATGCCCATGCACATTTGGCCGTTGTGCAAGCTTGCAGAGCATGGCTGAGCCTTTTGCGAATCGGGTCCACGTCGCTGCTTTTTTGCGTCATGATCCTGACACAATGACGCACTAAATTGCGCTGGTGTTTTTGTTCAAACCAAGAAAGGGAACCCAGCATGAACCGTTTTGATTTGGCTGACCAAGCCGCCAATCCACGTCATGAAGACGATGATTTTTCGAAGCTCATCGAGCCAGGCATTCGCCGCCGCCAGTTTCTCGGCTTTGGTGCCTCCGCGTTGGGAGTGGCCAGCTTTTTGGGTGGTGCCCCATTGTTGGCGCAGGCCAGCAACCATGGTCACGCCAAAAAGGCTGTGGCTGCCGCCAGCCAAGCGGTGGTCTCCCCAAAGATGGGTTTTCGGGCAGTCGCTGCCAACTCAGCTGACACCATCACATTGCCGCCTGGCTATCAGTGGGAGGTTGTGAGCTCTTGGGGTGATCCAGTCTTGCGCGGCGCCAGCGCGTTCGATGAGGCCACCCGTGGCACCGCTGCAAGCCAAGCGCTTGCGATGGGTGACAACAACGACGGCATGAGTTTTTTCGCGCTGGGCAAAGACCACGGCGTGATTGCCGTGAACAACGAGTACACCAACTACGAGTATTTGTTCACCAACGGCAAGTGCGAGTCGCTTGAGGACACCCGAAAAGCCCAAGCCGCGCACGGTGTAACCGTTTTTGAAGTCAAGCAACAGGGCGGAAGCTGGCAGCTACAAGCCGGCGCGCCCAAGAACCGCCGCATCACCGCCAACACTGAGATGCAGTTTTCTGGGCCTGCCGCTGGCAGCGATTGGCTGCGCACACAAGCCGATCCAGATGGCATGACTGTGCTGGGTACGTTCAACAACTGTGCCAATGGCCGCACGCCATGGGGTACGTTTTTGACATGTGAAGAAAACTTCAACGGCTATTTCGGTGCAACCTCTGATATGCCCCAAGACCCGACCTTCAAGCGCTACGGCATCACCAGCAAGGGCGCAGGTTACCAGTGGCATCAATTTGATCCTCGCTTTGATTTGAGCCAAAACCCCAATGAGCCCAATCGACACGGCTGGGTGGTTGAAATCGACCCGATGGACCCATCAAGCAAGCCCATCAAGCGCACCGCGCTGGGCCGTTTCAAGCACGAGAACGTTGAGATTGTCATCAACAAGGATGGCCGCTTGGTGGCCTACATGGGGGACGATGAGCGGGGTGAGCACATCTATAAATTTGTCTCCAACGGACGCTACGATGCCGCCAACCCCAGTTCTTCATCCAACCGCCGCTTGTTGGACGAAGGCACTTTGTACGTTGCCCGTTTTGACGCCAAGGTGGGGGCGCTTGAAGGGACTGGCGAGTGGATTGAGCTCAGCGTGGGTCGCAACGGCCTCACCGCTGACAAGGGTTTCAAGACACAAGCTGATGTGCTGGTGCACGCCCGTTTTGCAGCCACGGTTGTCGGCGCTACGACGATGGACAGACCTGAGTGGGTTGCAGCCCACCCCAGCGGTCAGCAGGTGTATGTCACCCTCACAAACAACTCCAAGCGTGGCAATGACGGTCAACCTGTCGGCGGCCCAAATCCACGCGCAAAAAACAAGTACGGCCAAATTTTGCGTTGGACGCCCAAGGGCCAAGACCATGCCAGCGCCGAATTCAACTGGGACTTGTTCGTATTGGCTGGCAACCCTGTCGTCAGCCCAAGCAGCCTCGAGCGGGGCAGCCCAAATATCAACGCTGACAACATGTTTAACAGCCCAGATGGCATTGCCTTTGACAACGACGGCAGGCTTTGGATCCAAACCGATGGCAAATACAGCAACAAGGGCGATTTTGCGGGCATGGGTAACAACCAAATGCTTTGCGGTGACCCAGTCACTGGCGAGATTCGGCGCTTTTTGGTGGGCCCAGTCGCTTGCGAAATCACGGGCTTTGCCTTGACACCGGATCAAAAGACGTTGTTCGTCGGCATCCAACACCCTGGCGAAGACTTGGCCGCCTCGCATTTCCCAGCGGGTGGAAACTCTGTGCCCCGCTCGAGTGTGATCGCCATCCGGCGCCAAAACGGTGGGGTGATCGGGGCCTAAATCTGCGGTGGCCTCAAAGCCACCTTGCCTCGCGCGTTTCGCGAGGGGCAGGGTGGTTTCTCTAGATTGCACGCCGAGGGTCGCATCGCGCTATTTTTGATTGACCCGCTTCGAAAGTTCTTCAGCGCTCTCTTTTCTTTCGCTGTATCGATGCACAAGGTAAGGCGATGCGTCGCGCGTCAGCAGGGTGAACTTCACCAGCTCTTCCATCACATCGACCACCCTGTCGTAATAGGCCGAAGGCTTCATGCGGCCGTCTTCTTCAAATTCTAAAAACGCTTTGGCGACCGACGACTGGTTGGGGATGGTGATCATCCTCATCCAGCGCCCCAGTATGCGCATTTGATTGACTGCGTTGAATGACTGAGAACCGCCGCTCACTTGCATCAATGCCAATGTCTTGCCTTGTGTGGGCCGAACCGCCCCCAAGCTCAATGGCAGCCAATCAATCTGCGACTTCAAAATACTGGTCATCGCGCCATGTCGCTCAGGCGAAGTCCAGACCATGCCCTCGGCCCAAATGACCGCTTCTCTGAGGGCTTTGACTTTGGGGTGGGTGTCGGGTGCGCCATCGGGTTGTGGCAGCCCTGCGGGGTCGAAGACGCGCACCTCTGCACCCATGGCTTCAAGCAACCGGGCTGCCTCAAGCGTCAAAAGCTTGCTGTATGAACGCTCACGCAAAGAGCCGTAGAGCATCAGTATCCGCGGAGGGTGCGCAGACGCCCTGGTGGCTGTCAACTTGTCCAGCGTCGGCTGGTCAAAGTGGTCAGGGTGAATGTGTGGCAAATCTTGCATATCAACAGCCTTTCGAGACCGTCAATTCTATTCACTGTGTGCTGTCATCAAACCGTCACACACAGGGCCGAACATGAAGCCTTTGAGCAATCGAAGGCTGGACCAACTGGCACAAGCGAGAGTAAATTGATGAACCTCATACTTTGGCGTCATGCGCAAGCAGAACAGGCCTCGGACGGTCAGTACGATGCATCACGGGTGCTGACGCGCAAAGGACAAAAGCAGGCCGAGCACATGGCGACGTGGTTGGAGCGGCACTTGCCGGCAAGCACTCGCATCATTTCAAGCCCAGCGATGCGCTGTGTGCAAACTGTGGAGGCATTGCGCCGCAACTATCGCACGCGCGATGAGCTGTGGGTGAATGCAGGAGTCGATGACGTTTTGTCGCTGGTGAAGTGGCCAGAGCAGCGCCGCCCCGTTTTGCTGGTCGGGCACCAGCCCTGGAT
The DNA here is from genome assembly GCA_965661935.1 of Burkholderiaceae bacterium. Taxonomy (GTDB): domain Bacteria; phylum Pseudomonadota; class Gammaproteobacteria; order Burkholderiales; family Burkholderiaceae_C; genus RS62. The sequence continues at coordinate 4,761 of CBFIFT010000100.1, forward strand.
CGGGCGCGTGATTGGCCATCTCGTGCAGGCGCCCGAAGGGGCGTTTAGCGTCAAGAAGGGCTCGGTGCACTGGCTGCAAACTTCTCAACGTGAGGCCGATTGGAAAGTGCGCATACTCACGGCGCAGTGTCCGGACTTGCTCTAGAGCACGCGCTCGTCCAGTTTTAAGTGGCGATGCTGCGTCACAGGGATACCCCGGTTTGGCCAATGTCACCATTTGGTCACATAGGCTGGGTATAGTTGAAGCGCCGTTAGTGAACCCACCGGCGCAATAAAAGTGATGCTATGCAAGAAGAAACACTGCTCGCTGCGATAGATATTGGCTCCAATAGCTTTAGATTAGAAATCGGGAAATACGTCAACGGGCACATTGAGCCCGTTGAATGCCTCAAAGAAACCGTTCGCCTTGGTGGCGGCTTGACCCCGTCCGAAGGCCTGACGGCGGCGGCCATGGATCGCGGCTGGGCTTGCTTGGAGCGATTTGCAGAGCGCATCAGAGACTTCAAGCCGGGTTTTGTACGTGCAGTGGCAACCCAGACCTTGCGTGAAGCGTGCAACCGGGCGGAGTTTGTTGCCAGAGCCAGAAAAATTTTGGGCGTGGAAGTCGAGGTGATCGCCGGGCAGGAAGAAGCCAGGCTCATCTACCATGGCGTTCATCAGGCCTTGCCAGACAGCAATGAGCGCCGATTGGTGATCGATATTGGCGGGCGTTCCACAGAGGTGATTTGTGGTGTGGGGTCCAAGGTGGTGGACCTGGACTCGTTTCCCGTGGGCAGTGTCTCATGGTCCGAGCGCTATTTTCCCAAGGGTGTCCTCACGCGCAGCCGATTCAACGAAGCCATCACCGCGGCCAAAGCGGTTTTTGAGGAAGCCCAGGCACGCTTTGACGCCACGCAATGGGAAATAGCATACGGCGCTTCTGGCACGGCCAACGCCACGGCCAACGTGTTGCGCGCAGTCGGCTTGGCGCAATACGGCATCACGCTGAGTGATCTGAACTGGTTGGTGGATCGGTTGTGTAAGGCGCGCCATTGCGAAGACATTGACCTTGCGGGGCTCAAAGAAGAGCGAAAGCCTGTGATTGGAGGCGGGATTAGCGTCCTCTGTGCACTGATGCAGATGTTCGAGATCTCAGTGCTGCGTCCGACTAAAGGCGCCTTGCGACAAGGTGCTTTGGCCGATATGGTCAGTCGCGACTCACCAAGCGGCGATGTGCGCCAGCGCACTGTGCACCATTTGATGAAACGCTTTCGTGTGGATGAACAACACGCCCAAAGGGTCGAACGCGTGGCGCTCGAGTTGTTGGACCAGATGGATCCCAAAGGCGCGATGCCAGCGACCAAAAGGCAAGACCTGAAGTGGGCCGCGCTGCTGCATGAAATTGGCTGCGTGATCTCGCACGGCGACTCGCCTACACATGGCGCGTACTTGCTTGATCACGTCGAGGCCCCTGGGTTTTCTATTGATGAGTTGCACCGCCTTGCACTCTTGGTACAAGGTCAAAGGGGGAAATTGCGGCGCGTGTCAGATGCACTCGAAGACCCGCACTTCCGAACGACGCTGTTGAGCCTGCGATTGGCTTGCATTTTCTGCCACGCTAGAAGGGCGCCAGAGCTTGCCGGAGTGCACCTGAAGGCTACCAAGCTCGGCGTACAAGTGTCATTGCCTCATGCCTGGCGCGATGGCTTTCCTCAGTCTTTTTGGAACCTTGAGCAAGAGGTCTACAGCTGGCGCCGTTACGAAAATTACTTGTCGATCACCGATTGAACGGTTGAGATGTCAATCTCAATTAAATGGTATAAACTATTTATACCGTTTAGGAGGATGTATGCCGAAATCGATCAAGAAGAGTAAAAAATTGGTGCGTGACAGCTTCACCATGCCCGCCGCAGAGCATCAGGCCATAGAGGCCTTGAAAAAGAAGGTTCGCCTCGCGGGTGGTGATGTCAAGAAAAGCGAGTTGATTCGCGCAGGTCTTGCGCTGCTGGGTAGCTTGTCAGCGGTAGATTTGCAAACCGCATTGGCGCGCATCCCAAACCTTAAAACCGGGCGCCCGCCCAAAGTCGTTGCGCCGGCGCGCGCAGCCGACAAGAAACCCGTAGCTGCCAAGAAACCCGTAGCTGCCAAGAAACCCGTGGTTGCCAAGAAACCCGTGGTTGCCAAGAAACCCGTGGCTGCCAAGAAACCCGTGGCTGCCAAGAAACCTGTAGCTGCCAAGAAACCTGTAGC
>CBFIFT010000101.1:0-6974 GCA_965661935.1 Burkholderiaceae bacterium
ATGGTATAAATTTCATGCGCGAATCGTGGCCCGTACAAGGGCCGTGGCGCGCTTTTTTGTGACCCACCCATCTGACGCGCTGCGGCCTTGAATGGGTTTGTGACACGCTGAGGCTGCGAAACAAACTCTGCCGCTAACTCAAGTTACCGTACATCTATGCGACAACTTTTCATTGGCAACAAAAATTATTCTTCTTGGTCTATGCGGGCTTGGGTGCTGATGCGCGAGATCGGCATCGAATTTGAAGAGTGCCAAGTGCGCATGGATGGCTTTGATGACAATTCTGGCTTTAAGACGCGCATGCGCGAGATCAGCCCCGCGGGCAAGGTGCCTGTGCTGGTCGATGGCACCGTGGTCGCGTGGGACACCCTATCGATTGCTGAATACCTCGCCGAGGCGTTTCCAGAGCGCCAACTTTGGCCCGCCGCTGCAGCAGACCGCGCCCTAGCACGAAGCATGTGCGCAGAAATCCATTCTGGTCTAAGTGCACTGCGAGCCGCGTGCCCCATGAACATCGAAGCACACCTGCCCCATGTCGGCGCGCTGGCAGTGCGCGACAACCCGCCACTGGTGAGAGATTTAGAGCGACTGATTGGCATGTGCTCGCCTCTGTTGGCCAACCATGGCGGCCCCATGTTGTTCGGTCGGTTCACCATTGCCGACGCCTATTGCGCCCCGCTCGTCATGCGACTGCTAACCTATGACTTGCCCGTGCCCGCTGATATCCAGGCATACATGGAGCGTGTCGCAAACCTCAAGTCAGTGACAGAGTGGGTGGAGCAAGCCCGCCAAGAACAAGACTTTTTGGTGCACGAGGAACCTTACCGACTGACGCGGTAACCCAGGGAGCGCATGCCACCCCACTGCGCAAGCGTCGCAAGTTAGCGGCGTGTGTGCGGCGCTGTTTGAGCCTGTTTCGTTTGTGGAGTCAAACGCCACACTCGCGCAGCCCTTTGCCCACTGGGCGCCGCAACTCAGCGGGCCAGCGCAATCTGAAGCGAGCGGAGATGCGCCATCAACCACCGAGGCCGACACTCGCCTGGCGGCGCACAAAAGCCATACCGCGTTGTCGCGGTATGCGCACGCGGGTCACCCAATGAAAAAAGGCCAGTCAATCGACTGGCCTTCACCGATGCGAGATCGGACCGATCAAGCCTTACTTGATCTTGGTCATTTCCTTCTCAACCATCTTCACCACGTTGGGGGGCAGTGCGACAAAGCCCAACTCTTCAGCCATGGCTTGGCCGTTGTTCAACGACCAGGTGAAGAAGTCAACGACTTCTTTCTGGCGCGCACTGTCATCGCCCTTGGCATAAGCAATCATGTACGTTGCCGTGGTGATGGGCCATGCGTCAGGGTGGGTTTGGTCCAACAAGTCAGGGGCCATACCGGGGACGGTAAAGTCAGCACCGCCAGCGGCTGCAGCGACGCGCTGCTGGTTTGGCACGACAAAGTTGCCTGCCTTGTTCTTAAGGGCCACAAACGTCATGTTGTTTTTCATGGCATCAGCGATGTCCACATAACCGATTGAGCCCTTGATTTTCATCACGTTAGCGGCTACACCTGGGTTGCCTTTGCCACCAACGGCATTGACAGGCCAGTTGACTGATTTGCCAGCGCCAACGTCCTTTTTGAACTCGGCTGATTGCTTGGCCAAGTACTTGGTTGCGGTATCGGTCGTGCCAGAGCCATCTGAGCGGTGAGAGATTGTGATGGCTGTGCGGGGCAGATTTTTACCAGGGTTCAGGGCCACAATGGCTGGGTCGTTCCACTTGGTGATTGCGCCGCGGAAGATGTTCGCTGCGGTCACACCGTCGAGCTTGAGGTCGCCTGACTCAAAACCGGGCAAATTGATCACGATGGTGACGCCACCCATGACGGTAGGAACTTGAATTTGGCCTTTTTCTGCCAGTTTGTTCACTTTCACAGGGCTGTCAGTGCCACCGAAATCAACGGTCTTGGCGTTGATTTGCTTGATGCCACCTGAAGAGCCAATACCCTGGTAGTTCACCTCTTTGCCCGTTTGCGCCTTATAGGCCTCGGCCCACTTGGTGTACACCGCGTAAGGGAATGTTGCGCCTGCACCAGTGATGGTCGCCGCCATTGCGGCACCGCTCAACAAGGCCGCGCCAGCAGCGGTTGCGATGGACTTCAAGATCAAATTTTTCATGAATCAATTCCTTTGTGTACTTGAGAAATCTGCTCCCCCAATCAGCAGGGGATGTATGCACTGTAAAAACATTCTGTGACAGTTTTGTGACGCCATCCGGGTGGCCCTGCTGCCGCCGCACAACGACACATGATGCGACAACCAGATGCCTTGAGTTTTTGACCCTCAGGCCCCTGGGCACAACAGTCGATCCGCCTCGAACCATCGGGTTTGCTGCTGTCTGTTGTGGTGACATGCCAACGCGGGCTAGGTGTCTGCCAGGGCCAACACCAGCGCCGATTCTGGCAAATGCGCAACTGCCCAGTGCTTCGCGCGCAACCCATGACCGGCAGCCGCAAAGCCCACAGCGCGCCAGCGTGGCGCAGCGGGCTCAGACGCCGCAGTCGCTGCGATGCTCTCAACCGTGACCTCGCCGCCTGCCGCAGCTCGAGAAGCCCGCACCACTTGCACGCGCCAACTATTGGTGCCGGGCTGGCAATCAATGGCGCCGTGCTCACTGAATGGTTCCACGCGCAGCGCAGTGGCTTTGCACAGCGCGAGGACTTGCCGACCTGCGCGCAAGTCAAGCAACTCGGCACTCTCACGGGTGATGCTGGCCTGCAGTTGGTCATGGCCACCCACGCACAGCGAGACCCGAACCATGCCACCTCGCCCCTGAAGATGCATGACCTCAGCGGTCCACTGATTGCGCATGCTGGTGCGCAGCTGCAAGCCTAGGCTCATGGGGCTGTTGACGCCGCGTTGCGCCAAGCCAGCAAAGGCCGCCCGCCGCGCGGCTTGCAGCCACTGTGCCGCACGCAACACATCTTCTCCTGCCGCAGTCAACACCGCGCCTCCCCCGCCACTGCCACCCACCGCACGGTGGACCAAGTCAGCCCCCGCCAAATGGCTCAATGTCTCAATCGCCTGCCATGCGGCTTTGTAGCTCACTTGATTGGCACGCGCAGATTCGCTGATAGATCCGCACTCGCCTACACTTCGCAAAATGGCGATGCGTTTATCGGCGATGTCCGAGCCGAGTGTCTGACTGAGGCGGTCACTTGTTGCTTTCATTGCATCTATTGTGACGCCAAATGGCTCTGTGTGCTACATTCGCTATTCCCAAAATGAATAGCGTATCAGCCTTGCATTTTTTCAATCTCACCCATGAACACCAGCTGTGGACTGCGCCGCTCGGGCGGCTTTTCAAGCGAGCCTCCACTATGGGTGTCCGGTGTCTGTTGTGTTGCTTGAGCTCGCTATTTGTTGTCGCCTCAAACGGTCACGCCGCCGTGGTTCATCTTGCCGTTGCGTCAAACTTCGCAAAGCCCATCCAAGTGCTGGCTGCAGACTTTGAGGCGAGTCATGCCCATCAGGTCCAGGTGTCACTGGGCTCTACAGGCAAATTGTTCGCTCAAATTCAGCACGGCGCCCCGTTTGATGTGTTGATGGCGGCCGATCAAAGGCGCCCCGCTCTGCTCGAACAAAAAGGACAAGTGGTACCCGGTTCGCGCCGCACTTATGCCACGGGGCGCTTGGTGCTGTGGAGCGCGGATCCTCAGCGCCTGACACAGTCCAAGGCGGCCGACTCGTGGCCGAGTGACGCAGACAGGCTGGCTGAATCGGAGCGTGGCGCGATCGCGAACCCCAAGCTCGCTCCTTACGGTGCAGCCGCCGAACAAGTCCTGCAACGTGCAGGTGTTTGGGACAACTGGCGGACACGATTGGTCACGGGGGAGAACATCGCGCAGACTCACCAATTTGTGGCAACAGGCAACGCAGCGATGGGCCTGGTCGCTCGCTCTCAAGTGATGGAGGGTGATCGCATCGTCAGCGGATCGGGCTGGCCAGTCCCCGAAACGTGGCACGCCCCCATCGCCCAAGACATCGCGCTGCTCAGCCGTGCCCAAGACAACCCTGCCGCGGCCGCTTGGATGCGATACATCAGCAGCCCACGCGCTGCAGCGCTTATCCGCGCAGCCGGCTATGGCATGGGCAACGTCAGCGATCGGAGGGTGCCGTGATGTGGTCGCCTGAAGCGCTTGCAGCCATTGGCCTAACAGTCAAGCTGGCTGCGCTCACAACGGTGTGGTTACTGGTGCTGGCAACGCCTTTGGCGTGGTGGCTTGCCCATACCCAAAGCCGAGCCCGGGCTTTGATCCAGGCGGTGGTGAGCTTGCCGCTGATTTTGCCCCCAACGGTGTTGGGCTTTTATTTGTTGGTGGCCATGGGCCCACACGGCTGGTTAGGACAGTGGACCCAAGCGATGGGCTGGGGCGTGCTGTCTTTCACCTTCGGTGGCCTGGTCGTGGGCTCTATCGTCTATTCATTGCCCTTTGCGGTGCAGCCTTTGCTCAATACCTTCGGCCACATTGGTCGCGCTCCGCTAGAGGTTGCCGCCACCCTGCGTGCATCACCGTGGCAGACATTTTGGCGCGTGGTGCTACCACAAGCGCGTTTGGGCTATCTCAGTGCTGGTGTGCTCAGCTTTGCTCACACGGTCGGCGAATTCGGTGTGGTGCTGATGATTGGCGGCAACATTGCGGGCGAGACGAGGGTGGTATCAACTGAAATATACGGTCACGTTGAAGCCATGGAGTTCGCTGAAGCCCACACGCTGGCACTGACCATGGTTGTCTTTGCCATGCTCGTTCTCTGGGTCTTGCACACTTTAGAGCGTCGAGGTGCCCAGAGGTGAAGCAAGCCATGCAGCCCTCAAATGTGCAAGTCCAAATCGATTGGGATCGCAGTGGGTTTCATTTGGACGTCGCGCTTAACTTGCCCAGTCACGGTACGACCGTGTTGTTTGGCCCTTCGGGTTGCGGCAAGACCACCGTGTTGCGATGCATGGCCGGCCTTGAGCGCGCACCGAGCGCGCACATTGCTGTCAATGGGCAGACGTGGCAAGACAGCCAGCGGTTTGTGCCCACTTGGAAGCGCCCTTTGGGCATGGTGTTTCAAGAGGCTCGGCTTTTGCAGCACCTCAATGTGAGCGGCAATGTGGCGTTTGGGCTGCCGCGCCAACAGCGTCACCGCGTGCGCCAAACCTTGGAGCCCGTCATAGAGACTCTGGGCATTGGACACCTATGGGAGCGCCCGGTACAACAGCTTTCTGGCGGCGAACAGCAACGCGTCGCCATCGCCCGCGCATGGGCGGCGCAACCTGAGCTGCTGCTGCTCGATGAGCCCCTGGCAGCGCTGGATTGGCGGCGCAAGCAAGACATTCTGCCGTGGCTTGAGCGCCTGCAAAGCAACCTGAAAATACCAATGGTGTATGTCACTCACTCGATAGACGAAGCCCTGCGTCTCGCAGATCACGTGGTCGTTTTAGAGGCCGGGCAAGTCCAAGCGCAAGGGTCACTACACGAAGTTTTGGCGCGCACCGATACCCCGCTGGCTCAAGCGGATGAAGCGTCCTCACTGATCGAGGCGAGGGTCACTTCTATCGACGCCGACTGGCATTTGGCTCATGCGCAGTTTGACGGCGGCGAGTTGAGTGTGCGCGACAGTGGTTTGTGTGCGGGTCAAACCGTGCGACTGAGGTTGCTCGCGCGTGATGTGAGCATCACCACGCAGGCGGCGCACCACACGAGCATCCAAAATCAATTGGTCGGTGTCATTGAGCGCATGGCGCCGGCGAATCATCCAGCTCAAGCGTTGGTTCAGTTGCGGTGCGGCTCTCAATTGATTCTCAGTCGCGTCACGCAAAAAGCTGTGCATGAGTTGGATCTATCGGTGGGCCAGTCGGTTTGGGCGCAAATCAAAACCGTTGCGTTGGCGCGCTGATCGGCCTTTGCACCTGACGCCTCACTGACACCACGCGCACCTGCTGAGTCTTACAATGGCGGCGTTGGTGCTCGTTGCCCTTTCTGGGGCGACAGTTCAACGGGAAGCAGGAGGGTCATGTGCCAACGCACTCGCCTAACCTGCGCTGCCCCCGCAACGGTAAGCGAACGGGTAGCCTTCCATATTGTGAAGGCGCCCAGCGTTCAATCCATCGCCACTGGCACACTGTGCTGGGAAGGCATTGAGCGTTGTTTTCGTCAGCCCGGATACCGGCCAACAAGGCGACTTGACTGCGGTCAAGTCACATTTGCCCACGCTGTCGGGGAGGACAGCACAGGGCGTTGACCTTGAATGCTTCTTATGACACTTCGATACCACCCAGTGGCGCTTGCTGCGCTGTGGCTATGCCTAAGCCCCGTTGGCATGGCACAAACGCTTTCTTCTTCGACTTCACCCTCAGGTACAACGGAGACTCTGATTGAGCCCGTTGTGGTAACCGCAACGCGGATTGAACAGCCAGTCTCTGAAGCCTTGGCAGATATCGACGCACTTGACGCCACCTCACTGTTGGGCGTTCAAGGCGCGCAATTGGGTGAGAGGCTGCAATTGCTCCCCAGTGTCGAAGGGCTCACCAGCGGCAACATGGTCTTCATCCGCGGAGCCGAGGCACGGATGACGGCGGTGTATTTGGACGGCATCCGCATCGATCGCCAAGACGGCTATGTGACAGGTGGCGGCGCACCTTGGTCGTTGATAGCCCCCTCGCAAGCTGAGCGCATTGAGATTTTGCGGGGCCCAAGCTCTAGCCAATATGGTTCTGACGGCATGGGCGGGGTGATTCAGATCTTGTCGGTCGATGGCCGCGACGGCGCGCGCCATGCCGCAAGCCTTGGCCTTGGCAGCCAGCAAAACCGCGTTTTTCAATGGCTGAAAGCGGATCAAGTCGGAGCGGTGGACTACGCCATCGCCCTAGGCCGGCAAACCAACGCGGGCTACGACACCAAACCCGATATTGAGCACACGCCAGCCACAGAGTACT
>CBFIFT010000102.1:0-6921 GCA_965661935.1 Burkholderiaceae bacterium
GTTGACTGATCAGCGATGAGTCACGGGAGTCTCTGAGTGTTTCTCGCACCCGCTCATAAAACTGCTCTAGTTTTTCAAACCGCCCTTGATTGGCATGGGTAAAGTATTGATGAGCCAAAGGCTCGCCCACGTGCGGAAGGTCGCGAATTCCTGCGTGGATCACCATTTCTCTGTAAATCATCTTTGCGCGCTCCGAAAGTCCGTCCCAAATCAAACTATTTCAATTGGTTTAGACGGCAAAGATTGACATTCTTATTTAAAAGGTTGTATTTTTGAATAGCTACAATTTATTAATCAAACCTAAATGTGATTTTGGTCACGCAACGCACACAAAGGCGCCAGGGCTAGGACGTTGAGCACGCCAAAGGCCTCAAGTGCTTGCGTCATACAAAGTCGTCTATGAGGCGTAAATGACATGGCCACATGTCGCTAGCGGGCACAAAAAAAGCCACCCGAAGGTGGCCCTTGCCGCAGTGTCGTTGATGCCGTTAGAACATGCGCGCCAACAATCCTCCAGCGGCCGGTCCTTCGAGTTGTACCCAAACTTTGGTGGGGCTACCCAATGACACCTCAATGGGCTCACCCATTTCACTCTTCATGGCTGCAAGTTTGATCTTGCGGTTACCGGCTGGGTGAATGACTTCAATGGTGTCACCGACACCAAACTTATTTTTGGTTTCAACCAATGCCCAACCGTCCTTTTCTTCTTGCACTTCTGCAACAAATTGGCTGCGTGTTCCCACCGAGCTGCCCGTTTCATATGACTGATAGCTCTGGGCCGGCCTGCGCTGCAAAAAGCCAGTTGTGTAGCCCCGATTGGCCAGACCATCTAACTCGGTCACCAATTCTGGGTTGAAGGGTCGGCCAGCGATGGCGTCATCAATGGCACGTCGGTAAACCTGGGCTGTGCGGCTGACGTAGTACTGGCTCTTGGTGCGCCCTTCCACCTTCAGCGAGTCCACGCCGATCTGACACAGACGCTCGACCAGCTCGACCGCACGCAGGTCTTTGCTGTTCATGATGTAGGTGCCATGTTCGTCTTCCATGATGGGCATCAGCTCACCTGGGCGACCCAGCTCTTCGATGAGGTATACCTTGTCAGCAGCGGGGTGGCGCTGGCCATCCCCAGTCCCAGAAAACAGGCGGTTGGCCTCTTCTTGCTCTTTCGCAAAGTCAAAATCACTCTCTAGTTTGAGGGGCTGGACTTCGCCGGTATCGGTGTCTTCGGTACCCTCGTGGGTTTTGTAGCCCCAGCGACAGGCGTTGGTGCAGGTGCCTTGGTTGGGATCGCGCCGATTGAAGTAGCCCGACAACAAGCAGCGACCCGAATACGCGATGCATAAGGCACCGTGAACAAAAACTTCGAGTTCAATGTCTGGGCATTCTTGACGAATCTTCTCGATTTCATCCAGGCTTAACTCGCGCGACAAAATGATGCGCTTGACCCCGATTTTTTGCCAGAACTTAACGGTGGCCCAGTTGGTTGTGTTGGCCTGAACCGAGATGTGAATCGGCACTTCGGGCCATTTCTCGCGCACCATCATGATCAAACCCGGGTCAGCCATGATCAGCCCATCGGGTTGGAGAGCGATCACTGGCTCGATGTCGCGCAAATAGGTCCGAATCTTGTCGTTGTGGGGCAGCAGATTGCTGGTGACAAAAAATTTCTTGCCGCGCGCGTGAGCCTCTGCGATGCCTTGACCAATTTGCTCTAGCTTAAATTCGTTGTTTCGTGCGCGCAAACTGTATCTCGGCTGGCCAGCATAGATTGCATCGGCGCCAAAATCGTAGGCGGCGCGCATTTTGGCTAGCGAACCTGCGGGAAGGAGAAGTTCTGGGGCTTTCATTTGTGTCATTTTGCTATTGTCGCTTCGTTTGATGACCTTTGGTGGGCTGGCACAATCCTTTGCATGAATACGAACTCTATTGCGATTGCTGGCGGCGGAATAACAGGACTTTCTACTGCGTTGGTCTTGGGGCGGAATAAGCTGCGAATAACCCTTCTAGAGCAGGCCAAGCAGTTTAGCGAAGTAGGTGCTGGGATTCAATTGGCTCCAAATGCCGTTAGGCGCTTACAGAGTTGGGGCGTTTTGGATCGCGCCAAGTTGCAACCCTGTGAACCCGAGGCCTTGCAAATTCATCGTGCACATGATGGCCAACCCCTGGGGCGGCTCAGGTTACGCGGCCGTGCGGGTGTTGTTTACGGAGCGCCCTATCTGACTGTGCATCGCGCGGATTTGCACGGTATTTTATTGAATGCGGCGCGACAAGTGACGGGCGTCGAGGTTCGGTCTGGTGCCACCGTGCAGGCCTGTGAGCCGAGTGGCAATGTGCACTGGAGCGAAGCGGGCGGTGAGCATGTGCAAAGCTTTGACGCGGTTATCAATGCGCAGGGCGTCTGGAGCCAGATTCGCACCCAGTCCCAAGACGGGGTGCAGCCAAGTTGGACCGGTCATGTGGCGTACCGTGCTTTGGTCCCGATGGATGCGCTGCCTTTGCCGCTGCAAAAACACGAAGTAGGTTTGTGGCTGGGTCCTGATATGCACGTGGTTCACTACCCTGTGCGAGCCAACACCATGTTCAATATCGCGCTGATGGTCCGCGAACCCAGTGCCCAACCCACTCAAGATTGGGCACAATATTGTGACTCAGCCCTGGTGACGCAGCGGGTTGAAAAAATGCACCCATCGCTGCGCAAATTGTTTGACTCGGTGATCGGTGCCGGTGCTCAGTGGCGCCAATGGGCGCTTGCAAGCCGACCAGACGTGGCCTCGCCTCAAGAACTTTTTGAGAACCGTTTGCTTCATGTGGGTGATGCTGCCCATCCCATGTTGCCTTATTTGGCGCAGGGGGCCAGCATGGGAATCGAAGACGCCGAAATGTTGGGCATCATGCTGGGACGCTATTCGCACAATGTTCCGTTTGCATTTTTGCAGTTTGCTCGCGAACGCTGGCAGCGCGTTGCGCGGGTGCAGGCCAGGGCCCGACAAAACAGCAATATTTTTCATGCGACAGGGCTCACCGCTTTTGGAAGAGACTTGGCCATTAAGTTCGGCAAAGATCGCGTGATTGATATGCCCTGGCTTTACCAATACTAGGCTAAGGTTGATCGACGCCGCAGCCGTGCTCATTGGACCAGTCCCGTGCGCATTGGCCGTGGCGGTGCATTCCTCTTTGTAGAGTGGCCCAGGTCAGTCTTGGTAAACCTTGGCGAGCAGCTCTAAGAGCATCGCAGACTCCGCAGCGGACAAGTTTTTTTGCCAATGCACTTGCATTTTGTGAGCCGACAGCGCCGCCTGTTTCATCAAGCGCTCGCCCTCTGCAGTGAGTTTCACGTGCTGACTTCTGCCATCTTCGGGGTTGCGTTCTCGGCGAATCCAGCTGCGCTCTTGCAGGCGATCCAACAACATGGTGAGGTTGGGTGACGTCAGTGCCAATGCCTTGGACAGTTGTTTGGGCGAAAGCGATGCATTGGCATGCAGCAACATGAGCAACGAATATTCGACTTTCCTGAGGCTCATCGGACGACCCACACAGGCCTCGAACGCAGCATTGGTGATCACACTGGCCTGCGCCAAGTGAAACCCGAGTTGGTTGTGCAGGTCACCCAGTGCAATCTTGGCAGGTGCTTTTGCGGCAGCAGGCATTGGTGGTCCTCCTATGAATCAACTTGGATGGAAGCCAAGTGGCTGGGCGCACGGTGTAGGCGCGCCCAATGTGGAAGGGCATCATCGAGCAAGTAGTTGATGCCATGTTGTGCACTTGCTAGTCGAGCCTCGAGCTCTGAAGTTGGTTGTGTCTCCGCGCACTTCATACAAGCCAAGGCGATTTGCGTCCACGCCCATGCCAGCATGGTGTGTCCCGTGGCTTGAAGGTAGTCGTCAGCCACCTCCAAAACGTGTTCGATGCCATGGGTGGCGCGCAGCAGTATGGCTTCGTGTGCTGCTCGCCAATGCTTGATTTGCAGTTCCAAGGACTCGCCAAAAGGGCGAGTCGGCGTTCGCGCGCAGGCAATGGCTGCATGCTGCGCCATGCGGGTGATCAGGTCTTCAGCGTGCGCCCCACCGTCTGCCAAGAACTTGCGCTGTATCAGGTCAATGGCCTGAATTTCATTGGTGCCTTCGTAAATCATGGCAATTCGGCTATCGCGCACTGTTTGCTCGATACCGAACTCGCGCACGTAGCCATAACCACCCCACACTTGCAGCGCTTCATCGGCACTGCGGTGACCCAGATCTGTCAAAAAGGCTTTGGCCACGGGGGTCAAAAAATTCACATCGCTCAAAGCGCACTGGCGCTCTTGTGCATCTGGGTGGTGGTGAGCTTCGTCTAGTCGCTGCGCCAACCAATACGCAAATACGCGTCCGCCGTCCGTGCGAGCGCGCAAACGCCACAAGACTCGCCGCATAGCGGGTTGGAAAGCGATTGGATCGGCCTCTCGCGGCATGCCTGCGGCGCGCTGAGGGGCACGCATTTGCAGCCGCTCTTTGGCATAAGCCCAAGCACCTTGGGTGGCTGCTTCTAGGTGACCTAGGCCCTGCAAAGCGACGTGCAGGCGCGCGGCGTTCATCATCAAAAACATGGCGCGCAGGCCTTGATGCGGTTCACCTATTAGCCAGCCCTCGGCTTGTTCGAAGCGCATTTGACAGGTCGCACTGCCATGGATGCCCATCTTTTTCTCGATGCCGTCTGCGAACACTTTGTTCTTTGTGCCGTCAGGCAAGTACTTGGGCACCAGGGCCAGAGAAATGCCTTTGGTGCCAGTGGGCGCTTCGGGCAAGCGAAACAAAACCAAATGCACAAGGTTGCTGCTCATGTCAGAGTCGCCACCTGAAATGAACACTTTGCTGCCCGTGATGTGAACCCGAGCACCGTTACCCACTTGATCGGGATTGCTCCAATTGCCTCGGGTGCGAATCAGCCCCAAATCGCTGCCAGCCTGCGGTTCGCTCAAGCACATGGTGGCCAAATACTCGCCGCTCACGATATGCGGCAAATACAGCGACTGAACCTCTGGACTCGCATGAGCCGCCAGGGTTTCATATGCGCCATATAAAAGCCCAGGGTACATCGTCCAGCCATGGTTGGCTCCGGCCAACATCTCATAAAGCGCGGCGTTAAGCAAATGAGGCAGGCCCTGCCCCCCGTACTCGGGAGCACAAGCCAGCGCTGGCCATCCTTGCTCAACAAAAGCGGCATAGGCCTCGCGAAAACCAGGGGGCGTGTGAACCCCTTCGGGTGTCCACTCACACCCGTGCTCATCGCCAGTGGCATTGATGGGCGCAAGCAGCTCACTTGCAAAAGTGCCCGCTTGCTCGATGACGGCCATGGCGGTGTCTTGATCGAGGTCTTTGAATGCGGGAATTTTGGCCCACTGTGACCGGGCGTCAAGCACATGAGCCAAGGTAAAGGCCATGTCATTGAGGGGCGGGTTGTAACTGCTCATGGATGGGTGCAAGCCGGCGTGGTTAAGTACACATCTGCCGGATATCTGGCGGTATCTCAATGGCTTTGATTCGGTCCGGGTCATCGGGGTGACGCACGCAAAATGCCCGTGTCTCTATACCCTCACAAATCAGTACATCGCCCCGCATCACTTGGTGCATTTGCACAAACGCTTTGTTGCGCCACTCTTTGATTGACGTGTGTATCTGAAGCACTTCACCATAGGTGGCAGTTCGAACGAAGCGGGTGTTGATCTCTAGCAGTGGCGTGCCAATGATGCCAGTGGTTTTCACCAGCTCACGCCACGGCGGCACACCGCACTGCATGAAAAAATGCAACGATGCGGCATCCATCCAACGCGAAAAATTTGGAAAAAACACGATCCCAGCGGGGTCGCAGTCCCCAAAGTGGACCGCTGCTTCGTAAACAATGATTTTATTCATCGCCCAACCAAGCGCTTCATCTGGGGGCCATGCGAAGCGCACCGTCTAGTCGAATCACTTCGCCATTGAGGTGCCCATTGGTCACGATGTGTGTGGCCAACTGAGCAAACTCTTCGGGGTGTCCCAGCCGCGCAGGGAACGGTATGCTGGCCGCTAAAGACTGTTGCACAGGTTCGGGCAGTTCGCGCAACAAAGGTGTTCCGAACAAGCCCGGGGCAATGGTGCACACGCGTATGCCGTGCTGCGCCAAGTCTCGCGCCATCGGAAGGGTCATGCCGGCCACGCCGCTTTTTGACGCGCTGTAGGCCTGCTGGCCCACTTGACCATCGAATGCCGCGACGGATGCGGTAAAGACCATCACCCCGCGTTCGCCATCTGCCATGGGGTCTAGTTTGGCGCAGGCCGCCGAGAACAAGCGCGCCGCGTTGTATGTGCCAATCAGGTTGACCCGAATCACGCGCTCAAAATCCTCAAGTGGCGCGGCCTGTCCATCTTTGCCAACCACCCGCTTGGCTGAGCCAATCCCAGCAATTTGCATCAAAATGCGCGCCGGACCATGCGCGGCCTGAGCTTGGTCGATGGCGGCTTGCATGCTGGTCGGGTCAGCGACGTCGCAGCCGATCGCCAAACCGCCGACCTCTTTGGCTACGCGCTCGGCATTGGCTAGGTTCAGATCTAGCACCGCCACTTTGGCGCCCGACTTGGCGAGCTCACGAGCCGTGGCTTCGCCCAACCCTGAGCCACCACCCGTGACCAGTGCGGCGTGTCCTTGAATTTGCATGATGTGACTCCTTCGTCAGGTTGGGCTTGGTGTCAATCAAGCCGCGGGTTTCAAGATGTGAGGCAGTTCGTCTTGGTGCAGTGCATCGACGAGGGCGGCTCGATGACTCAACACCGCGCGCTGGTTGATCGAGCCCTTATCGGTGATTTCACCTTTGTCGATGGTCGGCTGCTCTGAAAGCAAGCAAAGTCGGGCGATGCGGCTAGCCGAGCCAGTGGACTGGGCGGCCAATCGATTCACGACGCCTTGAAA
>CBFIFT010000103.1:0-6772 GCA_965661935.1 Burkholderiaceae bacterium
CAGAGTTTCGGGGCAAATCGGCCCAAATCAAGGGAGAGGTGATTCCACAATGACACAGCGCTCACCCAACACAGACTTTGCGCTTGACCCCATAGAGACAGCCAGCCGCGACGAGTTGCAGTCGCTGCAGCTCAAGCGGCTCAAGGCCACGCTGCACCACGCCTATGCCAACTCGCCTGTGTACCGTGCCAAGTTTGACGCTGCAGGTGTGCACCCCGATGACTTGCAGTCGCTGGCGGATTTGTCGCGTTTTCCGTTTACGGTGAAGAGCGATTTGCGCGACAACTACCCCTTTGGTATGTTCGCGGTGCCGCGCGAGCAGGTGGTGCGCATTCATGCATCTAGTGGCACGACGGGCAAGCCCACGGTGGTGGGTTACACGCAAGGCGACATCGACAACTGGGCGCATTTGGTCGCCCGATCCATGCGCGCTGCAGGCGCACGCCGTGGCGACATGGTGCACGTCAGCTACGGTTATGGCTTGTTCACTGGGGGCTTGGGCGCGCATTACGGTGCTGAGCGCCTGGGCTTGACTGTGGTGCCCTTTGGCGGCGGGCAGACCGAGCGCCAAGTGCAGTTGATGCAAGACTTCAAGCCCAACATCATCATGGTCACGCCCTCGTATATGTTGGCGATTGCCGATGAGTTTGAGCGCCAAGGCATCAACCCCGCCAAGTCGTCGCTGCGCTTGGGTATTTTTGGTGCTGAGCCATGGACCAACGAGATGCGCACAGCGATTGAAAAGCGCATGGGCATTGACGCGGTGGACATCTACGGCCTGTCTGAAGTGATGGGCCCGGGGGTGGCCAATGAGTGCGTTGAGACCAAAGATGGCCCCACCATTTGGGAGGACCACTTTTACCCCGAGATCATTGACCCAGAGACGGGTGAAGTGCTGCCCGATGGCGAGATGGGCGAGCTGGTCTTCACCAGCCTGACCAAAGAAGCGCTGCCCATCATTCGTTACCGCACGCGCGATTTGACGCGCTTGCTGCCGGGTACGGCGCGCACCATGCGCCGCATGGAAAAGATCACTGGCCGCAGTGACGACATGATGATCGTGCGGGGTGTGAATGTTTTTCCGTCGCAGATCGAAGAGTTCATCTTGAAGTCAGCCGACTTGGCGCCGCACTACCAGTGCGTGCTGAGCAAGAGCGGTCCGCTGGACATGTTGACGGTCAAGGTCGAGGCGCGCCCCGGTCTCAGCGCCAACAGCCAGTTGGCGCGAGCGGCTGCGCAGCAACTCGCCCACCAAGTCAAAACCTACATTGGCACCACCGCCGAGATCGAAGTCTTGGACGAGGGCGGCGTCGAGCGCAGCATGGGCAAGGCCAAGCGCGTGGTGGACTTGCGCGGCAACTGAGGTGCAGCGCAGGGCCGCGCTGTGTCACCTTGTGACGTCAACCTTCGTAGCCGAAACACATTGGCCGCAACCCTTTAGCTGCAACCTTCTAAATTCAGCCGCTGGGTCACAGCAGGCGCTGCATCAGCCAGCGGGCTTGTTGCCAAGGACGCCAATCAGGCCTTGTGGTTTGCGCTGATGCTGAGCTTGGCCACTTGGGTGGTGGCGCCGGTTTTTGCTGAGCCACGGCTTGCGCCTTGCACGGGCCATTGGCCATCGAGCTGGCGCATGCGCCCGTCGCGGGCAACCCAAACCTTGAAGCGCCCGGTGGCATTGAGCCACTGCTGAACGTCTTGCAGCTTGCGCACCCGCGCGTGTTGCCGACCCACTTGCACCGACAACCATTCGTCGCCTGCGCACAGCCCCATGGCCTCACCCGCGCCGCCGCGCAGCACGTGTGTGATGTGCAGCCCGGTGTGGTCTTCGCGCACCCTCAGTCCCAAGCGCTGTGCCAGTGACGCGTCGCCCCACGCGACCTTGACGCCAAGGCTTTGCAGTGCTTGTTCGACGGGCAGGGCGTCGGTGCGGTGTACCCAAGCATCGAGGGTGCGCGCCACCGAGGCCAAGCCCCAGCTGTTCAGCACCGCAGCGATGTCAGCCTGGCGCATTGGCCCGCCACGGGTGTGCTGCCACAGCGCGCGCATGAGTTGATCCAGGTCGCGGCCAGCACCGCGCAAGGCCGCGTCTAGACACAGCGCCACCAACGCGCCCTTGGTGTAGTAGCTGACGGTGGCGTTGGGTGTGTTTTCGGTGATGCGGTAGTAGCGCGTCCAAGCGTCAAAGCTCGACTGCGCCACGCTTTGCAGCGACTCACCCGGTGTTTGCAACACTTGGTTCCAGGTCTTGGCCAAGAGCTGCAAGTAGGTGTCGACATCGATCAGCCCAGCGCGGCAGAGCACCAAGTCGTCGTAGTAACTGGTGAAGCCCTCAAAGAACCAGAGCAGCTCGGTGTAGTTTTCGCGGCTGTAGTCGTAGCGCGCAAAGGCGTCTGGGCGCAGGCGCTTGACGTTCCAGGTGTGAAAGTACTCGTGGCTGATCAAGCCCAGCAGCTGCACATAGGGCTGCGAAGCCTGCAGTGGTTTGGGGGGTTGGGGCCCATTGGCGTCTGACTTGGGCAAGTCTTTGCGTGCGCACACCAGTGCCGTGCTGTTGCGGTGCTCTAGCCCGCCGTAGGCGTTGTCAGCCGCGTGCATCATGAAGACGTAGCGCTCCCATGGCGGCGTGCCGCCTTGGCCGTGCCACTGGTCAAACTCGGTCTCGATGATGCGCTGCGTGTCTGCCACCAAGCGCGCACCGTCTAGGTTGGCGGGTGCCCCGGTGATGGCCCACACGTGGGGAATGCCGCGCACCGTGAAGTCGCGCCTCCACATGCGGCCTTGGGTGACGGGGCAGTCGGCCAGCTCGTCGTAATCGGCGCAGCGGTAGCGCCCAAAGCCGTCGGCATCAACCCGCACGGCCTCCATGCCTGTGACCATTTGCCAAGCTGCAGCCGCCGGGTGTTGCGGGCGCGGCATGAGCACAGTGTGGGGCAGGTGCTCGGCGCCTGCGATCTGCAGCACCACGCCGGTGCCGTTGAAAAAACAGCGCTCGTCATCCACGTACGCCATGCGCACCGATGGGTCAAATGCGTAGACCTCGTAACGCAAAACCAAGGGCTCGCCCGCGCGCGAGCTGATGCGCCAGCTGGTTTTATCCAAGGCTTTGACGGGCAGGGCCTCGCCGCCTTGTTCGGCACGTAGCGACTGCAGGTGTTGGGCGAACTCGCGCACCATGTAGCTGCCGGGTATCCAAACGGGCAAGCGCACCACTTGGCGCGCCGCAGGCTGTGGCACTTTGATCACCACGCTGATCAGGTGGGCGTGGATTTGGTGCGCGGCAATGGTGACGTCGATGGCGGCTTGGCGAGTGGCCGCTGAGCGGTTGGTTTGGGGCATGGTCGCGGTGGTGGAATTCAAAGTCAGGGGCAGGGCCCCTGTGATCAGGGGTGTAGGGCGTTGAGGCGCTTTTCGATCTCGGCAACTGGCACAGCGCCGGGCACACGCGAGCCATCGACAAAGAAGATGGTGGGCGTGCCAGTGATGCGGTTTTTGCGGGCAAAAGCCAAGTTGCGATCAAGCGCAGCGGTGTTGCAGCCCGCTTTGGCTGCGGCAGGTTTGGTGCCGTCGAGCATCCAGTCTTCCCAAGCCTGCGCGCGGTCTTTGGCGCACCAAATGGCTTGGGACTTGGTCACCGAGTCGTCGCCCAACACCGGCAGCAACATGACTGTGATGGTGACGTCGCTCATGCTCGCCATGTCGCGCTCTAGGCGTTTGCAGTAGCCGCAGTTGGGGTCTTCAAAAATCACCAGTTGGCGCTTGCCGTTGCCACGCTTGATGACAAAGCCGTCGCTGACTGGCAGCTCTTCGAAAGGCACTTTTTGCAGCTCGGCGGTGCGTGCCTCGGTCAAGTTGACGCGCCTCTTGAGGTCAATCACATCACCTTGAATCAAATACTGTCCACTCTCGTCAACGTACATCACGTCGTTGCCCACGCGCAGCTCCATGATGCCTTTGACGGGCGTGGGCGTGACTTCGGCGTCAGCGGGCAACTGGGGCAGGTGCTTGCGAATTTGGGCAAGGGTGTCTGCAGCCCAAGCCGATGCGCCCATGCTCAGCAGTGCAGCCATGGTCAAGCCAGAGAAAAATCGGGTGTTCAGCATGGAAGGGTTCCTAGATTTGAAGGGCTCAAGAATACACAAAAGCGTTTTGCCCCTGCCAAGCGCGGATTTGTTGCGTGGTGCATGAGCGGCGTCAGGGCCATCTGAGCCAAAGCCAGCTTGGCTTATGCCATGGCTGCGGACTGATCAATTGGACTCGGCGCGCCGGGCCTGCGCCATGGCCCATTGCTTGATCGGTCCCATGCGGTCAAACCACTGCATGCCCACATTGCGCAGCGGTGCCATCAATGGCCAGCGGCTCTCAAAGGCCAAAAACAACGCGTCTGTGGCCAGTTGCATGGTGCGCGTGGGCCAGTGGCGGGCACGCTCGTAGCGGCGCAGCAAGCGGCTGTCGCCGACCGAGCGCCAACTCTCGCGCTCGCGCAGCACCTGGGTGAGCTCGGCCACGTCGCCCAAGCCCAAGTTGAGGCCTTGCCCCGCCAAGGGGTGCACGGTGTGCGCGGCGTCGCCCGCCAAGACCACGCCGTCCCCCACCCAACGGGTGGCGCGGCTGAGCACCAAAGGCCACGTTGCCACCGCCGAGGTGACCTGTACCTGACCCAGTTGGTGGGCGCTGGCTTCGCTGATCGCGTCTGCCAATGCCTCGGGGCTGGCTTGGCGCCAAGACATGGCCTGGGCGGCAGGCTGCGACCACACCACAGCCATCTCGTGGCCATCGGGTCCGCCCATGGGCAACAGCCCCAAGATCGAGTCGCCGCCAAACCATTGCCAAGCGGTGGCCGCGTGCGGCTGCTCTAGCCGAATGCGTGTGGCCAAGGCATGGTGGGGGTAGGCCATGCTTTGCACGTCCAGCCCAGCCAGCGTGCGTGTTGTAGAGTTGCGCCCCTCGGTGACCACCAACAAGCCGCCGGCTTGAGGCTGGGGCGCCGCATCGCGCATGGCAATGTCAGGGCTGGCTTGCACGGCTGCTTGCAATCGCTCGATCAAGGCAGGCACGTCAACGATCCACGTCAAGTCATCGCCCTCGGGCGCGTCAAACTGCAGGCAACCCTCGCCGTCACCCCAGACCCGCATTTGGCGCACGGGTGTGGCCACTTGGGCGTTGTCTGGCCAAGCGCCCACAGACTCTAGCGTGGCCCGGCTGGCGTGGTTGATCGCGTAGGCGCGCACATCAGACTGGGCGGGCGCGCTCAGGTCGCCCACCAGCGTCACGCGCAAGCGCGCCTTCGCCAGCGAAAGCGCCAGCGCCATGCCGACAATGCCAGCACCTTGAATGGTCACGTCTTTGGATACAGCCATGCGCCAGATTCTAGTGGGCGCGGCCCTCGCTTCACTTTGGGGCCGCTCAAACCCTGGGGACGGGTGGCTTATTACAATAGTGGGTTGTGAAGCGCATCCGCGCTGGCCCTTCGCGCCCCATCGGTGGGGCAGCGGCCCTCTAAAGGACACCCCATGAGTTTGAAATGCGGCATTGTTGGTTTGCCCAACGTTGGTAAATCTACCCTGTTCAACGCCTTGACCCAAGCGGGCATCGCGGCCGAAAACTACCCCTTTTGCACCATCGACCCCAACGTGGGCGTGGTCGAAGTGCCTGATCCGCGTTTGGCGGCGTTGTCTGAAATTGTGCAGCCCGAGCGCGTGGTCCCTGCGGTGGTTGAGTTTGTCGACATCGCGGGTTTGGTCGCAGGTGCGAGCAAGGGCGAGGGTTTGGGCAACCAGTTTTTGTCACACATCCGCGAGACCGATGCGATTGTCAATGTGGTGCGCTGCTTTGAAGACGACAACGTGATTCACGTGGCGGGCCATGTGGACCCGATTGCCGACATTGAGGTGATTCAGACCGAGTTGTGTCTGGCCGATATGGCGACCGTCGAAAAGTCGCTGCAGCGCTACACCAAGGCCGCCAAGTCGGGCAACGACAAAGAGGCCGCCGCACTGGTCAAGGTGTTGACGCAGTGCCACGCGGTGCTCGATGAGGGCAAGCCCGTTCGCACGGCTGACCTGAGCGAAGACGACAAAGAGTTGATCAAGCCGCTGTGCTTGATCACCGCCAAGCCGGCGATGTTTGTTGGCAACGTGTCTGAGGACGGCTTCACCAACAACCCCTACCTCGACAAGCTGACCGCCTACGCTGAGAGCCAAGGCGCGCCTGCGGTGGCGATTTGCGCCAAGATTGAAGCCGAGTTGTCGGGCATGGAAGACGAAGACAAGGCCATGTTTTTGGCCGAGTTGGGCCAAGACGAGCCTGGCCTGAACCGCTTGATTCGTGCAGGCTTTAAGTTGCTGGGCTTGCAAACCTACTTCACCGCTGGGGTGAAAGAGGTGCGCGCATGGACCATCCGCATTGGCGACACGGCGCCACAAGCGGCGGGTGTGATCCACACCGATTTTGAGCGCGGCTTTATTCGCGCCCAAACCATTGCCTTTGACGACTTCATCACCTTCAAGGGCGAGCAAGCGGCCAAAGAAGCCGGCAAGATGCGCGCTGAGGGCAAAGAGTACGTGGTCAAAGACGGCGACGTGTTGAACTTCTTGTTCAACGTCTAAGCCGCGGCCACTGACGCCACGCGTGTTGAGAAAGCAGGCCTGCCTTGGTGCAGGCCTTTGTTTTGTTGATTGTTTCTATTGAAGGCTTGCCATGACTGCCACCGACACACCCACCGACAAGTCCACCCCGGCCCATGCCCAACGCTTGGCCAAGCGTTGGGCATGGG
>CBFIFT010000104.1:0-6743 GCA_965661935.1 Burkholderiaceae bacterium
GATTGCCCTGCCACATGAAACGAAAACGGTATTGCCCCTGCACTTCGCAAAACGGACTGACGTGAAATGATTTCTGAGCGATGACCTCTTCGCCCCAGCGTGGGCGCTCTATCAAATAAAAGTGACGTTCACCAAACGTGTTGTTGACTTCGGCGACGACCACGCGCAACTCACCGATTGCATCGACGCCGTACCAAAAGCTGACAGGCTTGAACTGATAGCCAGCGATGCGGGGGTACGTTTGCAACCAAATTTCGGCCAACTCGTCATCGACGCCCACCCCACGCAGCAAATCCTGAACCCAAGCCAGCGCGCCACCCTCGGTGGGGGCGCGGCCATCGCCGTGATCGACGTCAAAAAAGCTCAGCCATGAGGGTTGATTCCATGCCAGCGCGCCGCTGCCACAGCGCGCAATAGCCATCATGGGCAACATCAAAAAGTAAGTGCCGTATTCGAATTGGTGCGCCTTGGGGCGCAGGCGAGTGTGCGCCACCCTGCCAGTGGCCAAGTAGGGGCCCGAAGCTGGGGGCAAGCGCGCGGCGCTCATCGCACCAAAATCTCCGAAGCCACCTGCCGCCCAGCTTGGTAGCCGTCTTCGTGAAAGCCGTAGCCCATCCATGCGCCGGCGAACCATACCCCACCTTGACCCTGCAACTGGGGCACTTGAGCCTGTGCCCCAATGGCCGCTGAGTCAAACACAGGGTGCGCGTACTGGTAACGCCCCAGCACATGGGCGTCGTCAATGGGGTCAATGGGATTCAAAGATACGATCACGTCCTGAGTGAACGGCAATGGCTGCAGGGCGTTGAGCCAATAATGCAAACAAACTTGTGTCTGCTCTTGATCGAGTGCTTGTGCCCGTTGGTAGTTCCATGCGGACCAAGCCCGGCGGCTGCGCGGCATGACACTGGTGTCGGTGTGCAACACCGCGACGTTGTCGTGGTAGCGGATGGCGCCCAAGATCGATTGGTCTTGTGCCGAAGGGGCCCGCAGGGCCTGCAGACACTGGTCTGAATGCCCGGCTAAAACAATGGCGTCAAATGCGTGTTGCTCCCCATTCACGACCAGCTTGGCCTGCCCTTGATCGGACGGTGCGCGCTCGACCAGACTGACCGGAGAGCTCAACCGGATGTCATCAATGTGCTGCGCCACGCGGTTCACGTACTCGCGCGAGCCACCTTTAACGGTCCACCACTGCGGGCGATTGCTGACTTGAATCAGACCATGGTTGTGACAAAAACGAATCATGGTCGCCACTGGAAAAGCCAGCATCTGGTCGGTCGGACAACTCCAGATGCAGCCCAGCATTGGCAACAGGTACCAGTTTTGAAAACCCTTAGAAAACCGGTGCTGCCTCAGGAAGTCGCTCAAGGACTGCTCCATCTGTGCATCTGAGCCGGCCCGTGCCAACTCGGTGGTGATGCGGTTGAAGCGGAGGATCTCGCGCAGCATCCACCAAAAGCGCGGGCGAAATAAATTGCGGCGCTGCGCAAATACGCTGTTGAGGTCACTGCCACCCCACTCCAACCCGGGCTGCTCAGCGCTACTTGGAATGCGCGCCGAAAAAGACATGTCCGAGGGGGCTGTCGGAACACCCAGCTCTTCGAACAAGCCAATCAGCCCAGGGTAGGTGCGCTCATTAAAGACCAAGAAGCCTGTGTCGACTCCGTGGCTGATCGTGCCCGAAGCACTGGGCAAGGACACCTCTACCGTGTGGGCATGCCCGCCCAAACGTGGGTCTTGCTCGAACAAGGTGACATGAGCGTGCCCACGCAGGTGGTGGGCGGCTGCCAAACCAGACACGCCGCTGCCCACAATCGCGACGCGCCGGGTCATGAATGGCACCCCGTCAGCCAGCCATTTGGCTGAAAAGCGGCGGTTCTCGCCCTAGACAAAAATTTTAAAATGCTCATAATCTGCTTGTTTGCTGTAAAAAAACAGCTTTTGCGACATTATTATCAGCATTTTTTTATTTGTCTAGAACAAAATAGGGCATCCCGATGATGGAATCACCCCAATCGCTTCACATTGCAGAGGTAGAGCGTGAAACCGGATTGAGCAAAGACCTGCTCAGAGTTTGGGAGCGCCGGTACGGTTTTCCGATACCGTTTAGAGACGCCAACGACGAGCGCACCTACCCAGTTGACCAGGTTCAGCGCCTGCGCACCATCAAACGGCTCATCGATCAAGGGCTGAGACCGCGCCACGTGGTGGGACTGCCGGCTGATGAATTGGCCAAGTTGGCGATGCCTAACGCAGATGGCAAAGCCGCCAACGATCCGGTGTTGTTGTCTGGGACACTTGAACACCACTGGCGTGCCATCAAAGAGCACCGCGCAGAGCAGCTCAAACAGTCACTGCTGAGAGATTTAGCCAAGCTCGGCGTGATGGGTTTCATCACCGATGTGGTGTCCCCACTCAACGACGCCATTGGTGAAGGCTGGGTCCGTGGAAACATTGAGGTGTTTGAAGAGCACTTGTACACCGAGACGGTTCAAGGTGTGATGCGCCATGCCATCAACAACATCCAGGCCAACCAAGAAAACGATCGCCCGGTGGTGTTGCTGACCACCCTGCCCTGCGAACCACACAGTTTGGGCTTGCTGATGGCTGAAGCCGCACTCAGCCTCTCAGGGGCGAGGTGCGTGGCGCTGGGGCCGCAAACCCCGGTGCATGACATTTCGCGTGGTGCCGCAGCCCACCGAGCCGACATGGTGGGCTTGAGCTTCTCAAGCCACCCCAACACCAAGAGCGTCAAAGACGGCGTGGCCGCGCTGCGGGCTGACTTACCACCTGGGATTGAGATACTCATCGGCGGCTCACACCCCGCACTCGAGAACATCAAGTTGGATGGGGTGCACTGCCTATCGGGGTTGAATGATATCGAGCTCGCGGTGCTCCACTGGCGAGATAAATTCGCCGCCTAGGCCGCACAACGCAGCCCGTGGGCCGCGCTCGCTTCGCTCGCTTAGCTGAGCAGGAGCATCTATTCTTTTAGCGCCGCCAAGCTTTGGCAACCAATTCATCAGGTGCAATCGGCTCGCGTCCCAAAACGGCCAGCCAAGCGCTACTGTCTGCGACGTTGTCAGACCCCAGCATAGCCAGGGTTTCACTGCACCACGGCACACCCGGCACCGCATCACCCATCTTGGCACTGAGTTGTGTCAAGGCCATGGGTAAGGGCCACATCCACGCCGCAGAGCGTCCCAGCTGAGAGCGCAAGCTAGCCACCCAGTCACTCATGCACACAGGGGTAGGACCAACGGCATTGACGATGCCCTGAACCGAGATTTGATCGGACAAGAGCCGCGCAATACCGTGTGCCAAATCGTGCACAGCCACTGGCTGAACCTGCGCGGTGGTCATGGGTTTGGGCAGCACCAAGATGGGCGTTTGTGCCAGAGCCATGAACAAGGCAGAGCTCGCCCCCCCAGCCCCAAAGACCACACTGGGCCGCACCACAACGGCGCTCAATTCACCAGCTTGCGCTAACGCCAACAGCTGCTCATCGGCGGCTTTCTTGGTTTTTGCATAGACCGTGTTCGAACCCTCGATGCCGAGCGCCGAGACCTGAATGACGCGCGCAACGCCTGCTTGCTGGCAGGCCAGCCACAGTGCTTGTGGCACGTCTTGATGCACGGCTTGGATAGGACGAGACCGACTGTCGCGCAAGACCCCCACCGCATTCACCACCGCATCGATGCCCTTTAACCTGGGCAGCCAAACCGCTGGGTCGGTATCACGGCTGTAGTCGATGGCGACATCGCGTGGACCTGTTGCCTTGGCTTTGGAAACCCCTCGCCATACCTCATGTCCGTCCAGTGCGAGGACCTGCTCTACGCGAGAGCCGATGAAGCCGTTGGCTCCGCAAATCAAGACTTTCATCACGACTCCTTTCGTCCGCTAATCGGTCAGTACCTTGAGTACATCTGATTGAAACTCACGCCGATAAATCACGGCCACCACCAACAGCGTCGCCACGATGAATGCTTGCGGCGAGAAGAACCATCCAATCACCGCAAAGCTCATGTAGTAGGCGCGCAGACCACTGTTGAATGCTTCTGCGGCCAAGCCAACCAAACGGCTGGCGCGCAGCACATGGGCTTGGCGATCAAACTGACCGCCTTCAAAGCTCTCAGCGCTGGGCATGGAGCCAATCGCCAAGGCGACAAAGGTGTGCAGTCGCATGGACCAAGAGAATCGAAAAAAGGCATAGATGAATATGCCCACCAGCAGCAACACCTTGGCGTCGAAAAGCATCACGGTGCTGGGCTGAGAAAAAGGCATTTCATTGACCAACTCGCTGGCCCGATCGGTGACCCCCAACAGAGCAAACAGTCCACCTAAGACGATGATGGACGCAGAGGAGAAGAATGCCGGTGTCGTTGACAAGGCCTGCGTGATGATGCCGTCCAGCATGCGGGGATCGCGGTACGAGGCTTGCAACAGCCAGTAGCGTCGGTATTGGTTGGTGCGGGCCAATAAGGTGTCGCCACCTGAATGCCCTCGCTCGGCATACCACGCATAGCCAATCCAGCTGGCGAAAAACAAAAGCATCGCTAGCCAGTCTGCGATGGGCATGATGTTGAAGAATTTCATCTCGACATGCTAGCCGAAATAGGGGGCATAAAAAACGGTGGAAAAATCCACCGCTTTTTAGATGCTACCGAACCGCGTCATGCCTTGAGACGCTGGGCCCATGTTTGCACGCGCGCGCCGTACGCACGCGCCAGGTCCAAATCTTCCTGGGGGATGTCAGCCGCGGGGCTCATGGGTCCCACCTGTGCCATCAATCCACTGTACGAACCCAAGCGATTGACATCGCCATTGGGGCGCTCAGGTTGACCGACCCAAACCATGCCATGCTGCATGGCCAAGGTCATCATGGCCTGGAGGGTCGATAGCTTGTCACCGCTGGGCGAGCCAGAAATGGTGAAGCCGCCGGCCAGCTTGTCGCGCCAAGCGCCAGCAAACCAGCGCTTAGAGCTGACATCAGCAAATTTTTTGAACTGCCACGAGACCATGCCCATGTAGGTCGGGGAGCCGAAAATGATGGCGTCGGCTGCGTCCAGCGCCTCCCAGTCCGATTCGCTGATGTCGCCATTGGCATCAATCGCGATCAAATCGGCTTGTGCGCCTTCAGCCACAAAATCCGCCACGCGCTGCGTGTGTCCGTACCCTGAATGAAAAACCACTGCCACTTTTGTCATTTTTTTCCCTTTTGAAATCAACAAAAAATCCTGACCCGAACCACCTCGGCCGAGTCACTTCCTGCGCTCAAGGCGCCAAATCAAACCAAATCAACTCTGCATCCCGGGCATCCGACAAAGACACGCCAGACTCGCTCGACACCATCAGCGCGTCACCTTGCGCCAAGCTGTAGCCAGCCGCCACCACAGACCCGCGCGCCACCATCAAGTAGCCCTTGCGCTCCGGGTTGATTTCCAAATCAATTTTGTCCTGAGCGTCCAACAAGCCCGCATAGATGCGCGCGTCGGCATTCAACTGCAGCACGCCGGGTGCGCCTTCAGGGCTGGCCACCAAGCACATCTGATGGGCTTTGCGGTCTCGACTGACGTGGTGCTGCTCATAGCTTGGCTCTAGACCTGAGCGGCTGGGCAAAAGCCAAATTTGCAAAAAGTGCGTGGTTTCAGGTGCGGCATTGAATTCGCTGTGTACAACGCCTGTACCGGCGGTCATGCGCTGCACATCTCCAGGCACAATTCGCGTGCCGTTGTTCATGCTATCACGGTGCTCCAGCGCCCCAGACAACACGTAACTGACGATTTCCATATCGCGGTGGGGGTGTGCGCCAAAGCCTTTCCCAGCGGCCACCTTGTCCTCATTGATGACGCGCAAATTGCCCCACCCCATGTGTCGTGGGTCGTAATATTCTGCAAACGAAAAAGAGTGCCGACTTTGAAGCCAGCCATGGTTGGCTGCACCTCGATCACCTGAATGACGCACTTGAAACATGTCTCACCTCCGAGCTGTAAGCTTAAAACCACCCATGCGTTGCACGGTGCAGATTGCTTGTATGTAAGATACAAAAATATTGAATTTACATCCAAAGCAAATGCAATCATCTAGTCAGTACATCACCAACGAAAACCTCGCCATGCTGGCTGCCATCGCGAGCACGGGGAGCCTCGCAGCTGCTGCGCGAGCGCTAGACATCGTGCCCAGCGCCATGACCTACCGACTGCGCCAACTCGAAGACGCGGTCGATGCGCTGCTGGTCCAACGCAGCTCCAAACGCAGCCAGTTGACACCTGCAGGCGTCGAGCTCCTGAAGGCTGGGCAGCCAGTGATGGATGAGCTAGAGGCCCTCTCGCAACGCGTCAAGCGCATCGCCACTGGCTGGGAGCCCGAACTGGTGATCGTCATTGACGCGCTGATTCAAGAGTCGGTGCTGCTTGATTTGTGTCAAGCGTTTTATGCTCTCGGGGCTCCGACGCAACTGCGCTTGTTGCGCGGTGCCATGAACGGTACCCTAGAGCCTCTGCTGCAGGGGCAGGCTGATTTGTCGCTGGGCATATTCATCGAGAACGCACAGCTGGCTGGCATCAACAGCAGCCCACTGGGTGAGGTGCCATTTGTTTTTGCCACCGCGCCTCAGCATCCGCTGGCGCAGCGCTTCCTTGGGGGCGAGGCCATCACCGACGCACTGCGGGCCCAACACCTCGCCATTGCCGTGGCCGACACCAGCCGCCGTCGCACGGCTTCAACGCTGGGCGTCGTAC
>CBFIFT010000105.1:0-319 GCA_965661935.1 Burkholderiaceae bacterium
TGGGACGCACACATCAGGCTCAATATGCAGCCGAGTGAGTGTCCGACCAAGTAAACCCCTTGATCAGATTGCCCCCCCTTTTGGGTCGCAAAGTCAGCCAACTCAGAGACCAAGTGCGGCCAATTGTTGGTGACTGGGTAGTTGGGGTTGTGGCCAAGGCGCTCAATGGCATGGACTTCATAACCCATGGCCCTGAGGGCTTCAAAAATTTTGTTGTAGGTGCCCCCGACGAAGCCGTTGCCGTGAGAAAAAACCAGGGTCGCCCGTCGGCTTGTTGCGTCGCTCATGGGGCCGTTGAGCCCGCAGATTGGGTCACCTT
>CBFIFT010000105.1:329-6492 GCA_965661935.1 Burkholderiaceae bacterium
GAAAAGCGCGATTGGGTTCTCGCGATTGGGTGTTCCGCGGACGACTCTAGGCTCCAAACGGGGTTGTCGATGGCGTCAAATGCAGCCCTGAGTTTGGGGCCCCACGAGTTGTGCAAGTACTTGAAGTAGGCGTTGTCTTCATCGAGGCAAAGAATGTGCGCCTGACCCAATTGACCGGTTCGATAGACCACCAAATCCAAGGGTAGACCAACCGATAGGTTGGACTTGAGTGTGGAGTCCATCGAGACCAGCAAGCACTTGGTGGCTTCTTCCAACGACGTGTCAGAGAACAAAATGCGATCCAAAACGGGCTTGCCATATTTGGCCTCGCCAATCTGAAAGTAAGTGGTCTCGGGTGCAGCCTCAATGAAGTTGCCCGCCGAGTAAATTTGAAACAGGCGAGGGTCTTCAGTCCCAATTTGTCCGCCCAATAGCATGGATACGTTGAAGTCGACGCCTTGCTCTCGCAGCGCCTGACCATCGCGTTGATGCAGCTCGCGCACGGCAGAGCCCAGCACGCGGGCCACATCGTACATAGATGTCGCAGTCCAAAGCGTCAGCGGTTCACCGGTTTGCTCGCCCTCGATCGAGTGGCTTTGTAAGATTTCGCGCACCGACTGCGAGATGCTTAAGTTACCGGCGCTGAGCAAGGTGATGAAGCGATCGCCTTCGCGCTCAAACACCGTGGCCTTGCGAAACGTGCTGATTTGATCGATGCCCGCGTTGGTGCGCGAGTCTGACAAAAACACCAAGCCCTCATTCACTCGAGCGGCAACACAATAAGTCATAGAGGAAATTTCCCTTGTTTCAATGCATACAAGACGTCCAAGGCGTCTTTGGGGCTCAGCGCGTCAGGGTCTACCTTGGCAAAGGCTTGCTCTAACTCGCTCAGGGGCGGCTCGCTCAAGGCAGGAGGTGGCGCAAACAAATCAACTTGTGCGCTGTCCGTGTGCTCTTTGTGCTCAAGCGAGACCAATAAATGGTGTGCGTGTTGCACCACCGCGGCAGGCACCCCAGCCAATTGAGCCACTTGAATCCCGTAGCTTCGGCTGGCGGGCCCAGCCTCGATTTTGTGCAAGAAAACGATGTCACCGCGACCAGACTCAGCGGCGCTGACGTGGACGTTGAGCGCGCCGTGGTGATCTGCCGCAAAGCTGGTGAGTTCGAAGTAGTGGGTGGCGAAAAGGGTGAAGCTCTTGCACTTGTCGTGCAGATGCTTGGCGATGCCTGCTGCCAATGCCAGCCCGTCAAATGTGGAGGTGCCGCGGCCTATTTCGTCCATCAGCACCAATGACTGTGGGGTCGCTTGACGCAGTATTTGCGCGGCTTCGGTCATTTCAAGCATGAAGGTCGACTGGGCATTGACCAAGTCGTCAGATGCGCCAATGCGGGTGTGAATGGCGTCGATGGGCCCCAAGGTGCAGCTTTGAGCGGGCACAAACGAGCCCATGCTTGCGAGCAACACAATGACCGCCACTTGCCGCATGTAGGTTGACTTGCCGCCCATGTTGGGGCCGGTGATGACTTGCATTCTTTGTTTCGCGTTTAAGTCGGTGTCGTTGGGAATGAATGCGTGCTCGCTGGCGCGCTCAAGCCGATCTTGCACCACAGGATGGCGTCCGCCTTGAATAGAAATGCAAGGTGTTGTGACAAATTGCGGGCGTTGCCAGTCCAACACGTGCGCGCGCTCTGTCAACGCACACAAGGCGTCGAGCGTGGCCAAATGGCGAGCCACGCTGGTGAGGGTAGGGATATGCGCTTGTAGCTCGTCGAGCAAGGCTTCAAACAGCCACTTTTCTCGAGCGAGTGAGCGCTCGCGAGCGCTGAGGGCTTTGTCTTCGAAGGCCTTGAGTTCGGGGGTGATGAAACGCTCGGCATTTTTGAGTGTTTGCCGGCGCTTGTAATCGTCTGGCACGCGAGTCAATTGCCCTTGGCTGACTTCGATGAAATAGCCATGGACCCGGTTGTATTGCACCTTCAGGTTAGAGATGCCGGTGCGCTCGCGCTCTTTGGCTTCTAGCTCAAGCAAGAAGGCGCCACTGTCGGTGCCAATGAGTCGCAACTCGTCTAACTCTGCGTCGAAGCCTGCAGCGATCACGCCGCCCTCTCGCACCTGCGCCGATGTCTCGGGGTCGATGGCGCGCAACAACAACTCGTGAACGCCTTCGGGCGCGCCAAGTTGCTGTGCCATGCTTTTGAGCAGCGGGTTTTGTTGTTCGCTGAGTCGGCGGGCCATGGCGTGGGCGAGCTCTAGGGTGCGGCCCAAGGCCAGCAGTTCGCGGGGTTTGACTTGACGCAGCGCCACGCGCGCGGTGATGCGCTCTGCATCGCTGCAATGTTTGAGTTCGGCGCGCAGACTTTGGTAGTTGGCCACTGAGGGTGCATCGCGCAGTGCCTCAATGGCGTCTAGGCGTTGAAGCGCTTGACTGCGATCGCGTGCTGGGCTGAGCAACCAATGGCGCAGCTGACGAGATCCCATGCCTGTGAGGGTCACATCGAGCAAAGAAAACAAAGTGGGCGTGGTCTCGCCCCTGAGCGTGTGGGTGAGCTCTAGGTTGCGGCGTGTGGTCGATGGAATATGAATCAAATCGCCAGACCTGGCCACCACCAGTTCGCGCACGTGGGTGAGTGCACGCCCCTGGGTGTGTGAGGCAAAGTCCAGCATTGCGCTGGCCGCTGCGTGCGCCAGCGTCAGCTCATGTGCATCCCAGCCTTGCAAGCTGTTGGTTTGCAATTGCTCGCACAGCTTGCGCTCACCCAATGCCGAGTCAAAGCCCCAGGCTGGTCGAATGGTCAGCGCCAAGCGCTGACCCGATCCGCTGAGTTGCTGCGGCAAGCCTTGCAGTGTTGCTTCAAAGCTAGGGTTGACCTCAGCGCTGTAGATCAACTCTTGTGGTGAAAGTCTGGCAACCCAGCCCAGCAACTCATCGGCGCTGCACTCGCTCACATGAACCACGCCTTGGGTCATGCTGAGCCAAGCCAAACCAAGCTGCAGTTTGCTGCCTTGGTGCACAGCCAAAACCAAGGCTTCGCCTCTGTCGCCAATCAACTCGCTTTCGGTCAAGGTGCCGGGTGTCACGACCCGCACCACTTTGCGTTCAACAGGGCCTTTGCTTGCACCCACTTCTCCGACTTGCTCACAAATGGCAACCGACTCGCCCAAACGCACCAAGCGCGAGAGGTATCCGTCTACGGCGTGAAAGGGCACGCCTGCCATGGATATGGGTGAGCCTGCAGATTGCCCCCGAACCGTTAAAGTGATTTCGAGCAGCTGCGCCGCGCGCTCGGCGTCTTCGTAGAACAGCTCGTAGAAATCGCCCATGCGATAGAACACCAACGTGTCAGGAAACTCTGCCTTGATGCGCAGGTACTGCTGCATCATCGGGGTGTGCGCGGACAGGTCGGTGACAGACTTTGGGGCAGTCATGGGTGCGGTAGCCAGTGGGGTGTGTGGCGTTGCGGGTTTGCTTTTTAGTCTGCGTCGCGGTTGGGTTGGGCAGCCTCGCGGACTTGGATTTTGTCATCCACACCCGCGAATTTTGAGTACCGCGAAAGCACTGGCACCAGTTGTCCATACAAACGTGGGTTGGCAGCCATGCATTCACCTTGATCCATGAAGTTGGCGTCGCCAGTGAAATTGCCAATCAGGCCGCCGGCCTCGCTCACCAGCAAAGAACCCGCAGCCACGTCCCAGGGGGAGAGGCCTTTTTCAAAGAAGCCGTCACTGAAACCAGCGGCGACGTATGCCAAATCGAGCGCTGCGGCGCCGGGGCGGCGCACGTCTGCGCACCGGCTCATCACGTCACCCAACATGTTCAGGTAGGGGCGCATCTCGTCGCCAGGTCGAAATGGGAAACCGGTGCTAATCAGCGCCTCTTTGAGTTGTGTACGCTTGCTCACCCTCATGCGGCGGTCGTTCAGGTAAGCCCCGCGCCCGCGGGTGGCGACAAACAAATCGTTGCGCGTGGGGTCATAGACCACGCCGTGCTCAATGCGCCCTTTGACGCTGAGGGCTATGCTCACGCAATACACGGGGAAGCCGTGGATGAAGTTGGTGGTGCCATCCAGCGGGTCAATGATCCAGACAAAATCTTTGTCGCGACCCTTACCTGGGACCTGCCCTGACTCTTCGGCGTGGAAGCCATGGTCTGGGTAGGCCGTGCTCAGCGTCTCGATGATGGCGCGTTCTGCGGCATGGTCCACCTCGGTCACAAAGTCATTGGCTTGCTTCGCGGTGATGCGCAAGGACTCGACGTCGAGTGCTCCGCGGTTGATGATGGCGCCGGCAGCGCGCGCCGCTTTGACAGCGACATTGAGCATGGGATGCAATTGGGTGGACATGGCAGTGATGAAGAGCGTGAAGGCTTGCTCGATGGCAAGAAGAAATGGCAAGTGTAGATTGACCTGAGACAATGCAAGACCGGCCGACGCGCTGACGCGTCTAGCCCTGCATTTTACTGTGATGGTGGCGACCTGTGTCAGGTCGCACAGAGCTTATGAAAACAAGATTCGTATTGATTGAAACCAGCCATGCTGGCAACGTGGGCGCGGTGGCCAGAGCCATGAAAGTCATGGGCTTTGAAGACCTGGTTTTGGTGCGTCCCCGCTGGCCCGACGTCCTGAGTCGCGAAGAGGCCATTGAGCGCGCCAGTGGTGCCGATGATGTGCTGAGCAAGGCGCGGGTGGTCGATCACTTGGCCGAGGCGCTGGAGGGCATCGACCATGTGTGCGCCACAGCCATGACGCCCAGAGATTTTGGGCCGCCCACGCGAGCGCCCCGCGCGCATTTTGACGACCTGTTGGGCGCAACTGGCGCAGCCCCAGCGGGGGTTGCGTTCTTGATGGGCAGTGAGCGCTTTGGGATGCGCAATGCGGACGTCTACGCGGCACATGCATGTCTGAGCATTCCAACCAACCCCGCATATGGCTCGCTGAATTTGGCGGCAGCCGTGCAGCTTCTCGCCTATGAGTGGCGCCAAGCGCTGGGAGGCTTTGCGGTGCAGTCACGCACCGAAGCGACAGCGGCGGCAGACGCCAAGGCGGTTCAGGGCATGCTCGAACACCTCGAGCAAGCCCTGGTGCACATGGGCTATCTTGACGCCTCAGCACCCAAAAAGTTGATGCCACGTTTGCATCAAATGTTCAATCGCGCGGGGGTGACAACCGAAGAAGTCCACATTTGGCGCGGGGTAGCCAAAGCGGTGCTCCATCTCGAGCCGCGCCGGCAAGGCTAAACTCAAGCCACCATGAACCCATTGATAAAGGCGTACCGCCATGTTTGAGCGCTTCAACCAAGACGTGAACTGCATCCTAGAGCGCGACCCAGCCGCCCGAAGCCGGTGGGAGGTGTACACCTGCTATCCCGGGCTTCATGCCTTAACGCTGCACCGGCTCGCCCACGCCTGCTGGGTGCAAGAGTGGCGCTGGCTAGGCCGGTTTATTTCACACGTCAGCCGCTGGTTCACGGGCATTGAAATCCATCCAGGCGCGCAAATTGCCCCTGGCGTATTCATTGACCACGGTATGGGCGTGGTGATTGGCGAAACGGCCCAAGTCGGTGAGGGGTGCACCATTTATCAAGGTGTTACTTTGGGTGGCACCTCTCTCACCAAAGGCGCCAAGCGCCACCCCACTTTGGGCAAGGGTGTGGTCGTGGGCGCCGGTGCACAGGTTTTGGGCGGTTTCGAGGTGGGTGATGGAGCCAAAATTGGCTCCAATGCGGTGGTGACCAAACCCGTGCCAGCTGAGGCCACAGCCGTGGGCAATCCCGCACGCATCATCGTGGTGGACGCCGACGCCCAACGCGAAGAGGCTGCCAGCAAGATGGGGTTCTCTGCTTATGGGGTGACGCAAAACGACGACCCAGTGAGTCAGGCCATGCGTGGGCTGATTGACAGTGCTGCAGCACAAGAGCACCAAATCGCGCTTCTCTGGCAGGCTTTAGAGCGGGTTCGCAAGGGTGAGTGCGAAGAAGAGCTGCCCGACGGTGCTGCCAAAGAAGAACAGTTTCAGGCAGACAAATACAACCAGTTGATGGACTGAAGGCTGCCCCGGTTGCTAGCCTGCGGCCGTGGCTCCGCACCAGGCGGCTTGGTCATCCGCCCTTGTCGATGCGGTCAAAAAAGTGGCGCAATATGTCGCTGCTCATGGGCGCGGCCACCTC
>CBFIFT010000106.1:0-6484 GCA_965661935.1 Burkholderiaceae bacterium
GCAGGTGATTGGCGTACCTGATGACAAGTACGGCGAAGTGCTTTGTGCTTGGGTCAAGCTCAGAGATGGCGAAGCCTTAACTGAGGAAGAGGTGCGTGATTTTTGTAAGGGCCAAATTGCGCACTACAAGGTGCCGCAATACGTGCGCTTTGTGAATGAATTCCCGATGACCATCACCGGCAAGATTCAAAAATTTGTCATGCGCGAACAAACCATTGAGGCGCTGGGCCTCAAGGTTCAAAAGACAGCGTAAGCCAATCGCTTTGGCTTTCAGAGCAGACTTGCGGCTGGACTCGGTCACGGCCTGCGCTTGCCGCGCAGGCCATGACCGAGCGATTCAGTACTGGTTGATGTCTTCGGTTTGCGCCGGCTTGAAAAAGGTGCGCAGCGCGACCAAAGCGACCACCGAAATCACACCAGCGATCAGCAGTTCATCGGCCCAACTGGTGTCGAACCACTGCGGCATGACACCCAGCTTGACCAACACACCTGTCGCCATCGAGCCCAGGCCAAAGCTCAGGGTGATGTAGCCCATGCTGCCGATCATCTCGATGATGATCAATACCACGCCGGCCACCAGCCACGCGTTGCCGTTTGAGAAAAAATCAGTCATTTGCTTTGCAGTCCTGAGCCTATGGTTTGCGCCAACACCTCGAGCGAGCCAATGGCCTTGCTGATGTCGGTTGGCATGATGACGGTCTTGCTATTGGGCGACGAGGCGACCTGTGACAAGGCCATGACTTGCTTTTGCAAGATGTCGAAATTGATGGCCGATTGACCACCGTTGTTGATGGCCTCTGCGATCAAACGTGTTTGCTCGGCGGTGGCTTCAGCCTTGATTCGGATGGAGTAGGCGTCTGCGTCGGCGGCCACGCGCACAGCTTCGGCTTGGCGTTGTGCAGAGTAGAGTTCGGCGTCGGCGTTGAGCTCGACTGAGCGTTTTTGCCCCTCGGCCTGCGCCACTGCAGCGCGGCGCTGGCGTTCGGCATTGAGTTGTTGGCGCTGAGCTTCTTTGGTCTGATCGTCCACTTGCACATCGGTGATCTCAGTGCGGGTGATTTCAATACCCCAAATCTCAGCGGCTTTGCGCAAGTTCTCGAGTGTCTCCTCGTTCATTTGCTGACGTGAAGATTGAAGCTCGTCTAGATCTAGCTTGCCGGCTGCAGAACGCACAATCGACTCGGCCGTGGTCTGAATGGCGCGGTCGATGTTCTCGATGCGATAAACCGAACGGGCAGCGTCTGTGACGCGGTAAAAGTTGGTGGCCTCGAGCACCACCTCTACGTTGTCTTTGGTGATGACGCTGATGTCAAAGGCGGGCAACTGCCGCTCAAGAATAGAGATCTGGTGCCGCACTTGGTCGATCATGGGCACGATGATGTTGATGCCCGCAGGCAGCGTCTTTGAGTACTTGCCAAACCGCTCGACCACAAACACCTTGGACTGAGGCACCACTTTGATGCTCATCCAAGCCAGCGCAATGAAAAACGCGGCAAAAGCCAAAGTCACCAGGGCTCCGCCCTCAATCAATCCAAACATACACAGACTCCTTTGATACAGCGAATAGCTCGCCGCATCAGTCTAACGACATTTGTTGCGCTGGTTTGTGACAGCTTGAACAAGTGCCTTGCAGTCGCAAGGTGACTTAGTTCACCCAAACCGCTTAGTTCGAGTGCTTGACTCAGTGGAAACACCATGGGCCCGCAGGAATCAACCATCTAACATCTCGACACCTTGAATACGTCCATGGCCACTAACTGTTTGGGAGCACCTGTGCCAATTGCTGAAAATCATGTTGTATTGCTAGATGGCGGCATGGGCCAAGAGCTCGTCAAGCGATCCGCGCGGCCGCCAACTCCTTTGTGGTCTACCACCGTGTTGCTCGAAGAGCCCAAGCTGGTCGCGGACTTGCATGCAGACTACATCGACGCGCAAGCGCGTGTGATTACCCTGAACAACTACACCGCCACGCCCTGGCGTTTGGCGCAGCATGGGTTGTCGCACGAGCTGCCAGCCTTGCACGCCGCCGCCATTGCAGCAGCACAGCAAGGACGAAAGCAGGCCAAGTCGGAACACCCGGTTGTGGTAGCTGGCTGCTTGCCACCGCTGGTGAGCAGCTACCAAGCTGAAGATGTCCCCAGCGCCGATCAGTGCGCGCTGGACTACCGCCTTTTGGTCGAGGTTCAGCAAGCAGGTGTTGACTTGTTTTTGTGCGAGACGCTCAGCACCGTTTTAGAGGTTCAAGAGGCGACACGCGCCGCTGTCGCCACTGGCAAACCCGTATGGGTGGGCATGACGGTGGACGACCAAGACGGTACGCGTTTGCGCGGCGGTGAGTCGCTGGCGCAAGGTGCTCAGGCTGCCGCAGATGCAGGCGCACAGGCGCTGTTGATCAATTGCGCCTGGCCCGAGGCCGTCAGCCAAGGCCTGGTGGTTTTGGCGCAGTTCGGGTTGCCGTTTGGTGGCTACGCCAATGGGTTCAGTCACGCCGCCGCACTCAAAAAAGGGCAAACCGTGGCACATCTGAGCGTGCGTGAAGACCTCACGCCAGAGGCTTACACGGCCCACGTTTTGCACTGGCTGTCGCTGGGCGCACGCATCGTCGGCGGCTGCTGCGAGGTCGGCCCTGCCCACATCGAACATTTGGGCCAAGCCCTGCTGCAAGGCGGCTACACCTTGTCCTGCCAGCCTATGCCTGCGTGAACAACGCCAGGGCGTGGGCGGGACACACCGTGGGTTGGCCTACATGGACAGGTGCTGACTTGCGCAGGCTCGCACTGTGGCTCACGCAATGCGCTGCAGACAGCAGCGCAGCTGGCTCTATGCGGTGATCTTTATTGCGGCAAACCGATGCTCGTGACCCAAGCCACAATTTGCTGGACCATGGGCTCAACCGACTCTGGCGCCGTGATGGCGCCCGCGAGCACGTGTTGGCCCTCAGCACTGCTTTGGGTGAACGCGACCAATTGCTTTCGCGTTGAGCCCAAGCGGTCGAACGCTTCGAGTATTTGGCGTGGCTCGACCGTTTGATCGCGCGGGCTGTACACCACAAGAGCGGGCGTCTGAAAAGCCTGCAAGTCGCTTTCGCGAACTTGGCGCACCAAATCCATCATGGGGAAAAGTGCGGCGGTTGGGTACTGCGAAGTCCACGCATTGGCTTCGGCCTCGCTTTTGGGTTGCCAGCTGCGGGTCGGACCTTGAATCAAGCTGGCCAAGTGCGTGCCCCAAGGCATGTTGATGATTTCCGCGCGTGGGTCTTTGGGCCCAAAGTTGGGTGAGATCATGGCGTGCGCCGCGACCAGGTCGCGGTGTTCGGTGGTGCCCAACCAAGTGGCCAAGGTGCCGCCGGTAGATGCACTGATCATCAGCACGCGCTCACCCAACAAGCGCCCAATGCGCGCTGCTTCGAGCACGTCAGCCATCCAGTCTTGTGGGGTCGCACTAGCCATCGCCAGTGGATTGCTGCGGCCATGCCCCTTGAGGCGGGTGTAAAAAACATTGGCCTTGAGTTGCTCGGCTACCCGCTCGGCCACAGGCGCCATTTCCAAGCGGCTGGCTGAAAAGCCATGCACGTACACCACAGCCCAGTCGGTGCGGGTGGCGGGCTCGCTGGCCCACATCACTTTTTTATCGTTGTTGGGCTTGATGTCTTCGAGGAGCGACTCGCGAGCGGCAAGCCATGGCGCTAGCTCGCCCAATGCGTTGGGTACTGGCGCGTGCGGCGTTGGCACGGCTGGACCCCAGTCGTTGCGTGGCCCGAATGCATAGAGCGCAACCAGCGCAGCGAGCGCGCCCGCGGCGATCATGGCCGCCCGGCGCGCGAAACCTCTGCGTGGCGGTGTCGGCCGAGGTTCAGAGGCGGCAGTGGCTGGGTGTGTGGTGTGTGTCATGAACCGCATTATGTTGCGCAATCGGCGCTGCGTTCGTGGGGCACTTCGTTGGGTGTCCTTGGGTTGGGTTGCTGAATGCCGCTCAGCGGCCTAACCACTGGGGCGGGCGCTTTTCAATGAAGGCGCGTGGACCCTCACGAAAATCTTCGGTGTGTGCAATGCGGTCTCTGGCTGCCATGGTGTGCTCGCGCAAAACGGACTCAGGTTGGTCGAGCGCCATTTTGATCAAAGCCAAACTCTCGCGAACCGCCACCGGTGCGTTGCTGGCGACAAGTTCGGCCAACTCCAGCGCGGCAGGCAACACTGGCCCTTCGTTGACCAATCGGTTGACCAAACCCAAGGTGTGGGCGCGCTCGGCGCTGATGGTCTGGGCGGTCAATGCCATCTCGATGGCCAGGTTGCGCGGAATGGCTCTGGGCAGGCGCATCAAACCACCCGCTGCTGCGATCAGGCCACGCATGACCTCGGGCAAACCCAGTTGGGCGTGGCTGGCGGCCACCACCATGTCACATGCCAGCATCAACTCGCAGCCCCCAGCCAATGCCGAGCCGTTCAATGCGGCAACCCAAGGTTTGTGGCGCTGAACATCGACAAAGCCTGCAAAGCCCGCTTGAGGGCGCCAAAGTGTGTCGCCTTGCCCTTGCGCCACGGCCTTCAGATCTGCGCCTGCGCAGAACACGGCGCCTTCGCCCGTGAGCACCACCACGCGCACCGCATCGTTGGCATCGAGGTCATACACCGCTTGCTCCAGCGCTCGGGCCAACTCGCCGTTGACGGCGTTGCGCGCCTCAGGGCGGTTGAGGGTGACCACCGCGATGTGAGTCTGGGGGTAGTCGATCAGCAAAACAGGGGTGGACGGATGGCTCATGAGGTCCTTTCGGTTTGGTCAATCACTGGGCGTGGTGGCGGCGCCGCGGCCTGCATGGGTTGGCGTGACCCGCCACTCAGGCACGCCATCGGTGCTGGTTGAGACGCTGCCTAGCGCGCCGACTGCGCTGGTGTGGGCTGACATCAGGCAATCGAGCGAGGCGTGGTCGTTGGCAGCCACCCGTGCCAACAAGCGCGCACCCTGAGGTGAGCGCAAGACCACCACGCCATGGCGCACTTGGCTTTCACGATCGAACAGCACCGTGTGGCTCTCCACCAAAGCTTCGCCCGTGTAGGCCATATCAAGCACGGGGGCAGCGCCTCTGGCGCGGTCGGCTAGTGCTTGCAGGTTGCCATCGTGGTCCCAGATGCCTGGGTCACCCGGCGCGTGGCCCAAGATGACCGCATGGTGCTTGGTCATGTAACCGCCTTGGCCGAACAGCAACCCCAAGCCCGATGGCTGGGTGCGCATTTGTCGAACCATGGCGCAGACCGCGTGGCTCATGTAGTTGTTGAGCGGCGCGCCGAAAAAGCTCAGCCCGCCAGTGCAACTGATGGGCGCTGCGGGCGAGAGGGCTAGCCTGCGCCTGGCGAGTTTGGGCACCACCGGAAAGCAGCTGTAGAGCTCAATAGCTGCCCAATTTGGCGCCGACGAGGCGGGCGCTGCATAGGCACGCGCGGCGTCTAGTACGACCTCTTGTCCAGGGCTGCGCCCGAGGTCATCGCGCTCTAAATAGTTGATGGGGTCGCTGGCATGCGCCCCCATCATGACGTGCACCATGCGCTCAGTGGGTATGCCCCAGGCCAGTGCTTGGCCTCGAGAGGTCAAGATGAATGCTGCGCCCATGTTCACCGCGGGGTTGGCCACCATGCGCAATGGGTAGGGCCAAGCGATGGGGCGGTTGTGCGGCCCCACCTCAGCGACATCGCTGGGGCGCCAAGCCTGGGTGTTCCAAGCGCTGGGGTTTTGGGCGGCCACCTGCGACAGGTGCGACCACAGTTGGGCCGACTCTGCGTGCGCTTGCGCAGGCGTCAGATCCCAATGCGCGTGGGCAGCGTGTTCAAACAGAGGGTATGCCGTCGCCGGTGTTGCAACGCCCAGTGTCTTGGCCAAGGGGTGTTGATGGTCGCCACCGCGCAAAGGGTCGCTGTGTGGGTCACACGCGGACCAAGGCAAATGGTGGCCTTGAGCGCGCGCTGCGTTGACGCTGTATTGCGCCTCTGCCCCCACCACCGCTACAGCTTGGCATTCGCCATGCCAAATGGCCCGCGCGCCTTCGTGCAAAAACCGAATGGGCGTCTCACCGCCTATGGGACCGTGCACGGGGTGTTTGGCCGACATACCCAACTGCTTGGCGAGTCGGTGCGGGGTATCGTCCGAGGGCCATGACACTTGGCGAATCACATACAAGCCGTCCACGGCGCGCCACAAGTCAACGCCCGCGTCTTGTTGTGC
Organism: Burkholderiaceae bacterium; assembly: GCA_965661935.1. Lineage (GTDB taxonomy): Bacteria > Pseudomonadota > Gammaproteobacteria > Burkholderiales > Burkholderiaceae_C > RS62. The sequence continues at coordinate 6,214 of CBFIFT010000106.1, forward strand.
GGCCTTCAGCGCATCGGTCATCAACGCCAATGGCTCTTTTGCGTGGTTGAGGTCTTTGCTGCGCTGGCGACTCTCGCCCACACCAACAATCACGGGCCAACGGCTGAGGTCAGAAGTCATGCAGCAACTCTGCCGCAAGCCACGCGGTTTGGCTGTCACCTTGGCCACGCCCTTGAAGCCAACCACGCATCGTTCTGTGCAACCCGTTGCGACGGGCGAGACAGACCGACGGTACCCCGGCAAGCGGCGACGGGCGCAGCATGTTGCAGCT
>CBFIFT010000107.1:0-6454 GCA_965661935.1 Burkholderiaceae bacterium
AACACAGCACAGCGATGGTGCGAGCACCCTTGGAGTAGTAACGATCGCCGATGAACTCGGGCACAGTGAACTACCGAACTTGCGCAGGTAAGGTGCCAAGAGCATGGCCAGCAGCACATAGCCACCCGTCCAGCCCATCAAGAACACGGTACCACCGTATCCAAAGTTGGCGATCAAGCCGGCCATCGAGATGAAGGATGCCGCAGACATCCAGTCAGCCGCAGTGGCCATACCGTTCATCACGGGATTGACGCCGCCGCCAGCAACATAAAACTCACTGGTGCTGCCTGCACGCGCCCAAAACGCGATGCCGATGTAGAGCGCAAATGTGGCTCCGACCACCAAATAGGTAATGGTTTGTAGATCCATGAGGGCTCCTTAGTCTTCTTCAACGCCGAACTGGCGGTCAATCTCACCCATCTTCTTCGTGTAATAGAAGATCAAGGCGACAAAAACGTAAATGGAACCCTGCTGCGCAAACCAAAAACCCAGCGGATAACCGCCGAGGTGAAAGTTGTTCAACATGGGAGCGAGCAAAATGCCTGCGACATAAGAAACCAAGAACCAAACCACGAGGATTTTGCTCAAGAGTCCCAAAGTAGCGGCCCAGTAGCCAGTGCTGTCTTGCATACCGGTCATCTCCTTCAATTAATTGATGATCGCAGTGAAACACTGCGCGAAACGTCAAAGTACCAGCGCGGTTTGCCACGCTCGCATCACGACCTACGCAATGTGTGCAAAGTCCCTTACAGGTAACTTAATTGAGTGGGTAGAACCCATGAAACCTAGGGTAAGTCCTAGGGATCGGAAACCCCAGTCAGCTTGGGGATGGCAATTTAAACCTGCCAGCCCAAGGCAAACATATAGATCAGATACGCGGCCAACAATGCGCTCGCTTCGAATCGGTTCACCCGCCCAGGTTGACCCCGCCAGCCCCAACCCACCACGAACAGCGATGCGGTGAAGCCCAAGAGCACCCATGTGTCGCGGCTCAGAACAATGGGGTCTACGTCGATGCCGGCAATCACCGCTGCCAGGCCCGCAACGCCCAGCGTATTGAACAAGTTTGAGCCCAACACGTTCCCAAACGCCAAGTCGTGCTCGCCCTTGCGCGCGGCAGCAATAGATGCGGCCAATTCAGGCAACGAAGTTCCCACGGCCACCACGCTCAATCCAATAACGGTCTCGCTGACGCCCCAAAGTTGGGCCAAACCGACGCCACCCCAAATCAGGGCCTGGGCACTCAAAACCAGCCCCACCAGGCCGTAGGCCACTTGAAAGGCACTGCGCACCAAGCTCACGCCGCCAGGGGCCTTCTCTAGCGCCTCAGCGTGCACCCCGACATCGGCGGCCAATGGATCAGGACCGCTCTTGGCTTGCCAAATAGACCACGAGATCAAAGCCGCCAGCGCAACCACGAGAATCCACCCTTCAAACCCAGACAAAACACCATCACGCAACTGAAACATCACCAGCAACGTCACCGCCATCAGCACCGGCAACTCGCGCCGCAGCGTCTGTGACTGGACCGCAATCGGGCTCAACAAAGCTGTCACGCCGAGGATCAACCCGATGTTGGCCACGTTGGAGCCTATGGCATTGCCCAATGCCAAGCCTGGGCTACCGTCTAGCGCAGCAGAGGCAGATACCACCAACTCAGGAGCAGATGTGCCAAAGCCCATCACCAGCATACCGATCAGCAGGGGCGGCATACGCCAATGCACGGCGAGGCCTACGGCGCCGTCGACAAAGCGCTCAGCAGTCCACCAAAGCGCAACCAGGCCGCCCAGCGTCGCCAACCAAAATGCAATCATTTTTATCCTTAGGGAAGCCGCAGCTGGTGCCGCGGCTTCAGTGATTCAAAGGGGGGCGTCAGCGCCAAGCGATCAAGACAACTTCAATGCGGCTATACCCGCCTTGGCAATCTGCAAGTCTTCGTTCGATTTGACACCGCTCACGCCGACAGCACCGATGCACTGGCCGTCGACCATGACAGGCGCTCCACCCTCGAGCACGGCAGGCAGTACGCCCACGCTCAAAAACGAAAAGCGGCCGTCGTTCACCACCTTTTCGTAAACGCCCGACTCGCGCCAGCCCAACACCGATGTCACAGCTTTGCCTGGGGCGATGTGGGCCGAAACAGGCGGGCAGCCGTCCATGCGTGTCAAGCCCAGCATATGGCCACCGTCATCAACCACCGCAATGGTCACCGCCCAGTTGTTGGCTTTGGCTTCCTCGAGCGCGGCTTGCATGATGGTGTGCACATCGCTGGATTGCAAAACGGCTTTGGTTTTCATGAGAACATCCTGTTGAGAGTAAAAGCGACATTTTAGGCGCATCACCTGCCCCCGAAGCCGGCGTGAAAAGTCCGGCGGACCGTCAGGTCATTGCCCCGAGCGAGCCGATGCCGCATACACTGTGGTTTGTGTACTTTGTGATTGAAAGGATGACCACATGAACACCCGAGTTTCCAACAGCCCGTTCGGCCGCGCCCTAGAGGGCGCCGAACGCAACCGCGTGCTGCGCAACACCTATGCATTGCTGGCCGTGAGCATGATCCCAACCGTACTGGGGGCATGGGTCGGCGTGAGCACCGGAATCACCGCCGCCATGGGCGGTGGCCTCTCCATGATTTTGTTTTTGGGCGCTGTATTCGGCTTCATTTATGCCATCGAAAAAACCAAGCACTCAGCCACGGGTGTCTGGGTTTTGTTGGCCTTCACATTCTTCATGGGCCTGATGATGTCTCGCCTGATTGCGTTCGTGCTGGGCTACTCGAACGGCGCGTCACTGGTGATGACCGCTTTCGGAGGGACCGCCGGCGTCTTCTTCGCCATGGCGAGCTTGGCATCGGTCATCAAGCGTGACCTCTCTGGCCTGCAAAAGTTTCTGTTTGTCGGTGTGATCGTGCTCTTGGTGGGGATGGTGATCAACCTGTTTGTGGGCAGCTCCACGGGCATGATTGTGCTGTCCATGATCGCGATTGGCATCTTCAGTGCTTTCATGCTTGTTGACATCAAGCGCGTGATCGATGGCGGAGAAACCAACTACATCTCCGCAACGCTAGCCATCTACTTGGACATCGTGAACGTCTTCCAGAACTTGCTGCTGCTGCTCGGTATTTTTGGCGGTGAGCGCGACTAACCCAAGCACGCAGATAGAGACTGCGCGAAAAAAACCGCACCTCGGTGCGGTTTTTTTATGGTCGTGCGTCGCAGCTCGCCAGCCTGTCAGCCTTGGTATTCGAACACCGCCATGCTCTCAACGTGCGCGGTGTGCGGAAACATATTCACCACGCCAGCTGCGGCGCAGCGATACCCTGCCTCGTGAACCAAAACCCCCGCATCTCTTGCCAAAGTCGCTGGGTTGCAACTCACGTACACGATGCGCTGAGGCGGCGTCCACGAACCCACTGTGCCCGCGCTTGGGTACAACTCGGCCAAGCCCTTGACCAAGGCATAGGCGCCCTCGCGAGGGGGGTCTACCAGCCACTTGTGCGCGGGGCCGTACGCCATAACGTCCTGACCCGACATCTCAAACAAGTTGCGCGCCTCAAAACTCAGGGGCGCCAAAGGCGAATTACCAGCGCGCGCTTGTGACAACGCGAGAGCATTGCCGTGGGCCCTGGCCACCAACGCATCACTGCCCTCTACACCCAAAACCTCGCTCGCTTGTGTGGCCAGTGGCAGCGTGAAATTGCCCAAACCGCAAAACCAGTCGATCACCCGCTCATGTGGCTGCACCTCTAAGAGGCGCAACGCGCGGCTGACCAACACCTGGTTGATGTGTGGATTGACTTGGGTGAAGTCAGTCGGTTTGAACGGCATTCGGATACCGAACTCAGGCAGACTGTAGGCCAACTGGCTGGGGACATCTGCGTCAAGCAAATGGGCAGTATCGGGTCCTTTGGGTTGTAACCACCACTCTATTTTTGTCCCCACCCGGGGGCCTTGCTCAGCTGCAAATGCGCGCAAGGCTTGCAGATCCGCTTCACTGAGCGGTACCAGGTGGCGCAGCACCACGGCGGTGACCGCGTCACCGATGGCCAGTTCGATTTGGGGGCATTGCTCGCGAGCCTGCATTTTCATGAACAAGCCCCGCAAGGGCAACAACAAGGCATTCACATGTTTGGGCAAAACCTGGCACTCATGCATGTCTGCAACGTATCGGCTTTTGCGCTCATGAAAGCCGACCAACACATCCCCCTTCTTGGCAACATACCGAACCGACACCCGCGCTCGGTAACGGTAGTGCCATGCCGGGCCCTCAATCGGGCGCAGCATCCGTGCTGGCTTCACTTGACCCAGGTGCCAAAGGTTGTCCTCTAGCACCCTTTGCTTGATCGCCACCTGAGCCTCGGGGTGAACGTGTTGCATCTTGCAGCCGCCACAGGCACCCGCGTGCAAACCAAAATGTGCGCACTTGGCTTGGGTGCGCAAAGTGGAGTGGTTAAAGCGCTCATTGACCTCTGCTTTTTCCCAGTTGCTTTTGCGTCGCAACACCTTCACGGTGACCCATTCACCAGGCAACGCGCCGTCAATGAACACCACTTTTCCGTCTTCACGGTGCGCGACTCCTTGCGCATCCAAGTCAAGTGAATGCACCCACAGTGCACCTTCTGGCACGCCCTGAGGGCGCTCGGGTGTTTGAGCCAAGCCTTCTGTTGGCGGTGATGTGTTTTCGGCCACGGTGACTCCAACCATAAAAAAGCCGCTGGCCTCGTGGCGCAGCGGCCCGTTTGTATTCAATACATCAGCGCGACGGAAGGAACGCCTTCGGGTTCACTGGCTTGCCCAACTGACGAACCTCAAAATGCAACTTCACGACGTCTGACTCAGAGTTGCCCATTTCTGCGATGCGTTGCCCTTGCTTGATCGCCTGGTCTTCTTTGACCAACAGGGCTTGGTTGTGGGCGTAGGCTGTCAAAAACTGGTCGTCGTGCTTGATGATGACCAAGTTGCCATAGCCCCTCAGTCCGGAGCCTGCATACACGACCCGACCGTCTGCAGCCGCAACCACAGGCGAGCCCAAGGCGCCACCGATGCCGACACCTTTGTTCACGTTGCCATCAAATGTGGAAACAATAGGACCATCGGCCGGCCAAATCAGTGACAGCGCCGCGCCAGCGGTAGGCTTTGGGGTTGGCTCGGGCTCAACTTTTTCAGCGACTTTGGCGGGCTCGGCACTCGATGATTTAGGCGAGTTCGAGATTGGCCGCACCACCACCTGTGAGTTTTCATTGCTCTGCGCAGCAGGGCTAGCGGCAGATGAAGCGGGAGGAGTGACCCGCAAGACTTGACCAATCTCCACCACATCTGGGTTGGTCAGGTTGTTCCATGCAGCCAAGTCTCTCCAGCTGACGCTGTAGAGACGTGAAATAGCAGCCAAGGTATCACCCGGTCGCACTTGGTGGTAGCCATTGGGTGTGGGCGTATCGCCCATGTTGACATTGCGTGCTTTGACGGGTGCAGGTGCGTTGACCCGTCCTGTCGAACAAGCACTCAAGGCGGTCAACGCCGCCACCAAAATCACCGTCGTGAGTGGTCGATGCTTCATCGTCGCGTTTTGCATGGCTTCCCTGTCCTTCTGATGAAAATGTCTTGTTCTTTTGATGCTGAGCCCGTGTCTGCGCACCCTTTCAGCTCGCCGACAAACCTGATTTTAAAGGGACGAACAAAACCGCTTCTAATTCGCGGCGCTCATAGCCTTGGGCGTGGCGATCGACAACCACCAGGCGCTGCCCACCCTGTGGGTTCGCACAGGGTGCTACCAAGCGTCCACCCACGGCCAGTTGATCTAACCAAGCGGGCGGAATATCCTCTCCCCCCGCTGCTGCAACAATCGCCTGGAACGGCGCACTCGGGCCATATCCTCGCATGCCGTCCCCGTAGATTGACTGCACATTTGTCACACCCGCCCGCGCCAAATGGTCCCGCGCGACTTGGTACAAACCTTCGACCCTCTCCACGCTCACGACATGGCGGGCCAAATGTGCGAGCACCGCGGCTTGATAGCCGCAGCCCGTCCCGATCTCAAGCACCTTGCCCATGCGACCACTCGGACCGAGGGGCAGCAGGGACAGCATGCGAGCCACCACGCTGGGTTTTGAAATCGTTTGCCCCCAGCCTATCGGCAAACTGGTATCTGCATACGCCTGATTGGCCAGCGCCGAATCCACAAACAAATGTCTGGGCACAAGCGCCATGGCTTGCAGCACCGCCTCGCTCATCTCGGGTTGCGCGCGCAAGCGCTGAACCATGGCTAGTCGCACCGCCGACGAATCCAAACCCACACCAGAGGCTCGCTCAGCGGGTGCAGACGCGGCCCCAATGCCGTTGCGAGTCCCTGCGACAGTCGCGCCCGAGCGGGTGCTTCGTTGCGCGCCCGAACCGAATGAAAGATCTGCGGGGAATCGGCGCTTAGGGGCTGCGTCAGGCATGGTGGGATTAATTTT
>CBFIFT010000108.1:0-6234 GCA_965661935.1 Burkholderiaceae bacterium
CTTGGTGCGTCGCAACCAGCATCACCTCTTGGGGCGCCACGTCTAGCCATTCCGCCACGCCCAAGTAGGTGCGCGGGTCTGGCTTGTAGGCTCGAAAGGTCTCAGCAGAAAAAATGCAATCCCATGGCAACCCGCCGTGTTTAGACAAATGGGTGAGCAAGCTCATGTTGCCGTTGCTGAGGGTACACAAGATGTATTTGGACTTCAGCCGCTTCAACCCTGTGACCACATCCGCCCAAGGATCGAGCCGATGCCAAGCCTGATTCAGCTCGCGCCGAGACGCCTCGCCCAGGTGGCTCAAACCAAAATGGGGCAACAGATCTTCTAAGATCATTCGGTGCAAATCATCAATGCGCGTCCAGCCCAACTCGGCGCCGGCCACCTTGGCCATAGCGGGTTTGTAGCCAGAGCGCCAGGCACGCACAAACGCGTCGGCATCGACGTGCGGATAACGTTGCGTCACTTCGCGCGTGATCGATCCATGCCAGTCGACCACGGTGCCGAAAACATCGAACGCCAAAACTTGAACTGGGGCTTGCAGCATCGTTTGATTTTCATTCCACTGAACTGAGGCTTCTGTCACCTAAAATTCAGCCCACGATGACAGAAAACACCACCCCCTCGAACTCCTCCGCGCCAGCTCACGTGCTGCACCCACAAACCATACGCTCGTTCGTGCGGCGGGCGGGGCGCACCACCACCGGCCAAACCAAAGCGCTGCAAGAGTTGGGGCCCCAGTACATCGTTCCGTTCGCGGATCAGGCGCTCGACTTTGACACCTTGTTTGGGCGCCCAGCCCCCGTCATTTTCGAGATTGGCTTTGGGATGGGTGAGAGCACTGCAAAAATCGCTCAAACGCGCCCCCAAGACCATTTTTTGGCTTGTGAAGTCCACGAGCCAGGGGTAGGTGCGCTGCTCAAACGCATGGGCGACGAGGGCATCACAAACATCCGAATCGTTTCACACGACGCTGTCGAAGTGCTCGAGAAAATGATCCCCAAAGCCAGCCTCGACGGCATTCACATCTTCTTTCCCGACCCTTGGCACAAGAAAAAGCACAACAAGCGCCGCCTGATTCAATCGACATTTGTGGCGCAATTGGTGCAACACTTGAAGCCATCGGGCTACCTGCATTGCGCGACAGACTGGCAAGCATATGCCGAACAAATGTTGCAAGTCTTGGGTGACGAGCCAGAGCTCTTCAACGCCTCAGATCGCCCCGACGGTTACGCTGAAAAGCCCAGCTACCGGCCGTTGACCAAGTTCGAAAACCGCGGCCTTCGCCTGGGTCATGGGGTGTGGGACTTGGTGTTCCGCAAGCGCTGAGACCACGCACCAAGCAAGCGGTCAGCCTGCTGAGTGGGCACAGCGCCCGCCCGTCCCTGGGCTGACGGTGGCAATTAAAGTCGCTCTTGCACCCAGGGCAACACGCTAGCCATGGCTGCAGGCAGAGCATCAGGTTGCGTGCCACCAGCCATCGCCATGTCTGGCTTGCCGCCGCCCTTGCCACCAACTTGCAGGGCCACCATGTTCACCAGCTCCCCCGCTTTGACCTTGGCGATTTGATCCGCCGTCACGCCAGCGGCCAACTGAACTTTGCCGTTTTGCACCGAGCCCAGCACGATGACCGCAGACTTCAACTTGTCCTTCAAGCGATCCATGGTCTCGCGCAATGCCTTGGCATCAGCCCCCTCGAGTTGAGCCGCCAACACCTTGACTCCGCCTGCGTCCACGGCTTGTCCAAGGATTTCATCACCCTGCGCTGAAGCCAAGCGCGCCTTGAGCGAGTTGAGCTCTCGCTCTAAGTCACGCACCTGCTCAAGCATGGCACCGACGCGCGCGGGTACTTCTTCTGGGCTGACTCGCAAGCTGCCAGCCACACCACCCAACGTGGCCTCCATGCCCTGCACATAGGCCAGCGCGGTTGCGCCGGTGGTTGCTTCAATGCGGCGCACACCAGCGGCCACCCCGCCCTCTGCAGTGACCGTGAAAAACCCGATATCACCAGAACGCGCAACATGGGTACCACCGCACAGCTCGCGGCTGCTGCCGATATCCAAAACGCGCACCGTGTCGCCGTACTTTTCGCCAAACAACATGGTCGCACCACTGGCTTTGGCTGATTCAATATCCATCACACGGGCTTGGGTCGCCAAGTTAGCAATTACTTCAGCATTGACTCGGCGCTCAACCTCCCGGATTTCTTCATCGCTCATGGGGGCGTTGTGCGTGAAATCAAAGCGCGTCTTTTCGGCATCAACCAAACTGCCTTTTTGCTGCACATGCTCACCCAACACTTCGCGCAAAGCCTTGTGCATCAAATGCGTCGCCGAATGGTTGCGGGTGGTTGCAGCACGACGCGCCACATCCACCTCAGCCTGAACAGAGTCTGCGACGCGCAGGGTGCCGCTGGCGATCACGCCGTGGTGGGCAAAGACGTCCGACTTCAACTTTTGGGTGTCTTGCACATCAAACGTGGCGGTGTCGCCGATCAAGACACCTGCATCGCCGACCTGACCACCCGATTCTGAGTAAAAGGGCGTGCTGTCCAGCACCACGACACCTTGCTGCCCAGGTTGCAACTCTTGCACGCTGACGCCATCGGCATACAAGGCCAGCACGGTTGCTGAGTGCGCCAATTCAGAATAGCCAACAAAAGTGTTGGCAGCACCGTCATAGTCAAGCGCCTTGTCCATCTTGAACTTACCTGCAGCCCGGGCCTGGCTCTTTTGCTGCGCCATGGCTGCATCAAAGCCCGCAGCGTCGACCTCGACATCGCGCTCGCGGCACACGTCTTGCGTCAAATCCAACGGGAACCCGTAGGTGTCATGCAACTTGAAGGCCACTTGCCCATCGAGCACTTTCGCGCCTTGGCCCAAGGCTGCATCCAAGATTTCCATGCCGTTGGCCAAGGTCTCATAAAAGCGCTCTTCCTCGGTTTTGAGGATGTCTGCAACCAGCTGTTCTTGGGCCTTGAGGCGAGGGTAAGCCTCGCCCATCAAAGCGACCAAATCAGCCACCAGCTTGTGGAAGAACGGCTTCTTTTGGCCTAGCTTGTAACCATGGCGAATGGCGCGCCGCACGATGCGTCGCTGCACATAGCCACGTCCCTCGTTGCTGGGGATCACGCCATCCACCACCAAAAACGATGTCGCCCGGATGTGATCGGCGATAACTTTGAGGGATGGGTTCGCCAGATCTTGGCAGCCAGTTTCTCGAGCTGCGGCTCGGATCAGTTGGTCAAACAAATCAATTTCGTAGTTGCTGTGCACACCCTGCAAAATGGCGGCCAAGCGCTCCAAGCCCATGCCTGTATCGACACAGGGCGCTGGCAAGGGGGTGACCGACCCGTCCTCGGCCATCTCAAACTGCATGAACACGTTGTTCCAAATTTCGATGAAACGATCGCCATCTTCATCGGGGCTGCCCGGAGGACCCCCTGGAATGTGGGGCCCGTGGTCATAAAAAATTTCAGAACAAGGTCCGCAGGGGCCTGTGTCAGCCATCATCCAAAAGTTGTCGCTCTTGTAGCGTCCGCCCTTGTTGTCTCCGATGCGAATCACGCGCTCCGGTGGCAAGCCAATCACCTTGGTCCAGATGTCGTAGGCCTCGTCATCCTCTTGGTAGACCGTGGCCAACAAACGATCTGCAGGCAAGCCATAGACCTCAGTCAAGAGCTCCCAAGCCCACAACAAACTTTCGCGCTTGAAATAGTCGCCAAATGACCAGTTGCCCAGCATCTCGAAAAACGTGTGGTGGCGCGCCGTGTAACCCACGTTTTCAAGGTCATTGTGTTTCCCCCCGGCACGCAAGCAGGCTTGCACGGATGTGGCTCGGCGATAAGAGCGCTGGTCAGTCCCTAAAAAGACATCTTTAAATTGCACCATCCCTGAGTTGGTGAACATCAAAGTCGGGTCATTGCCTGGAACCAAGGGGCTGGACTCGACCACGGTGTGCCCACGTTGCGCGAAAAACTCGAGAAAGACTCGGCGGATGTCTGCAACCGACATGGGGGTGGAATGTTTCACGGGTGAGTTCATGGGCTTTGTGCGAAATTGGTCAACGGGCATTTCGGCCCAGTCATGTGACTGGGAGGCAACCCCAAATTATAGGTTTCTCTGCTGGGGGTGCGTGTGGATCTGACACATGACAAATGCGACGCCTAGGAGGCTGCGCAAGACGCGATTCGAAGCTATCCTTGCACGATACGACAACGCCTTGTGGAGAACACACCATGGACATGAAGACCAACCCCCTAAGCCTGCTCGCCGACCCAACCCTCTTGAAAACCCAAGCCCTCATCAACGGCGAGTGGGTCGCTGGTGACGCCCAGTTTGCTGTCACCGACCCCGCCACTGGGGCGCACTTGGCAAATGTGGCCAACTTGGGACCAGCTCAAGCGGAGCAAGCGATAGAGGCCGCGCGTCTGGCGTGGCCAGCATGGCGCAAGAAAACAGCCAAAGAGCGCTCTATCATCATGCGCAAGTGGTTTGATTTGCTCATGGCGAATCAAGAAGACTTGGCCAGACTCATGACCGCAGAGAACGGCAAACCCATGGCCGAGTCGCGGGGTGAGGTGGCCTATGGTGCCAGCTTCGTCGAGTGGTTCGCCGAAGAGGCCAAGCGCGTCAACGGCGAAACCTTGCCCACATTCGACAACAACCGCCGCTTGATGGTGGTGCGCGAGCCCATCGGCGTGTGCGCAGCCATCACCCCCTGGAACTTCCCCCTGGCCATGATCACCCGCAAGGTGTCGCCCGCGCTGGCCGCCGGCTGCCCCGTGATCATCAAACCCGCCGAGCTCACCCCCCTGACCGCCTTGGCTGCTGCCGAGCTGGCCTTGCGTGCCGGCATTCCAGCTGGCGTGCTGAACATCATCACGGCTGATGCCGACAACAGCATTGCTGTGGGCAAGGTGTTTTGTGCCTCCAATACGGTGCGCCACATCAGCTTCACGGGTTCGACCGAAGTCGGTCGCATTTTGATGGCACAGTCGGCCCCGAGTGTGAAAAAAATGTCTCTCGAACTCGGTGGCAACGCGCCATTCATTGTGTTCGATGATGCAGACGTCGACTCGGCCGTCGAAGGCGCCTTTGCCAGCAAATACCGCAACGCCGGGCAAACATGCGTTTGTTCCAACCGCATCTATGCGCAGGCGGGGATATACGATGAGTTTGTCGCCAAATTCGCAGCCAAAGTGGCCACCGCAAAAATCGGCAATGGCTTTGAAGAAGGTGTGAACCAAGGCCCCTTGATCGAAGAATCCGCACTAGAGAAAGTGCAGCGCCATGTGGATGACGCCTTATCCAAAGGTGGGCGCGTGGTCACCGGTGGCAAACGCCTCAACCAGCTGGGCTCTGGCCAGTTCTTCGAGCCAACTGTCATCGCAGACGCGCGCGCAGATATGTTGTGCGCCAAAGAAGAAACGTTTGGCCCCTTCGCGCCTGTTTTCAAATTCGAAAGCGAACAAGACGCCATCGATGCTGCGAACAACACCGAATTTGGGTTGGCCAGCTACTTTTACAGCCGCGATGTGGGGCGAATTTTCCGTGTCGCTGAAGCCTTAGAGTACGGCATGGTCGGCATCAATGTCGGCATCCTAGCGACAGAGCACGTGCCGTTTGGCGGCGTCAAACACAGCGGCCTGGGACGCGAGGGCTCACACCACGGCATGGACGATTACGTCGAGATCAAGTACCTGTGCGTGGGTGACATTCTGAGCTAAACCCTGCTCGCTGACAGCCGGTAAGCCCCGCAACTTGGCCCTCGATGGGCTAGGTTGTGGTGCGGCAGGCTGACAACGTCAGCCACCCTCTTCATCTGATGGCGGGACCTCTGGCGGCAGCGGGTGCGCCTGCAATCGTTCGATGCGGTGCCCCTGCACATGGGTGACCTCAAAGCGCCAATCGGCGATTTGCACAGCATCAGACACCTGCAGCATTTGGCCCGCCTCGGCCAGCAGCAAGCCAGCCAAAGTGTTGTAGTGACCTTGGTCTTCATCTGGCAAGGCGTCGATCGACAACCTTGACTTGAGTTCGGCGATTGGCATTCCACCATCGAGCAGCCAACTGCCATCGGCTTGTTCAATGGCCCATGCGTCATCTGCCTCTGCGCTCTTGAGCTCGCCCGTGATCGCCTCTAGCAGATCCCTGGGCGTGAGCACCCCCTGAACCACTCCGTACTCGTCGACCACAAACGCAATGCGCATGTCACTCACTCGGTATTGCTCCAACA
>CBFIFT010000109.1:0-6160 GCA_965661935.1 Burkholderiaceae bacterium
GCGGGCTGACGCCGAGGCCCTGATTTTGGGCGGCTTTGTAGAGGTCGGTGGCAAGGTGTGTGACTTGCCCCAAGAGCGCGTCTACCCCAAGCAAGTCGTCACCGTGAAGGCGGGGGCCAAGGTGGAACCCGTGGTGCCTGTGTCTATGGTGTGGCACAAGCCCGCGGGTGTCTTGTTGCCCGAGGCGGTGCACTGGCCCGACGCGTTTGCGCTGCAGGTGTTGGGCGACAAGCAACGTTGGACTTCGGACCGCCTGCCCCAAAAATGGCTGCGTGCCCACGTGCACCGTTTGATGCCGTTGGCGCCTTTGGCCGAGCTCACCAGCGGGCTGATGGTGTTGACCCAGCGCGAAGGCTTGGCGCGCCAAGCCAGTGACCGCTGGGCGCCCATCGAAGACGAGTGGCTGGTTGAGGTGCAGCCAGAGAAGCGGCTCGATGACCCAGAAGAGCGCGAGCGGGTGTTGCGCTCGCTCAAGGCCAGTGTGGCTTGGAACGACGAAACCCTCGACCGCGCGCGTGCCAGCTGGCAAAGCGAGCACCGCCTGCGGTTGGCGATTCATGGCACCCGTTTGGGCCAAGTGGCTTATTTGTGCGAGCGCGCCAAACTGACGATCACCTCGTTGCGCAGACAGCGCATGGGGCGCTTGGGCCTGGCCGGTTTGCCAGTCGGCAAGTGGCGCTTTTTAGGCCCGCACGAGAAGCTGTAAATCAGACGCCGCTTTAGGCTTGATGGCGCTGGCGCACGTGCCAGTTGAGGGCGACCGCGCCAAACAAAAACACCAAGGCGGCCCAGTTGAGGTAGGGCATGTAGCCCCACTCAATCAGCACGCCACCCACCCCAGCGCCGACGGCTTGGCTGAGGTAAATGGCAGAGGTGTTGAGGGCGATCGAGGCGCTGGCTGCGTGCGGGGCAATGGCGGCCAAGCGGGTTTGCTGTGAAGAGTTCCAGGCAAAGCTCACCGTTGACCACGCCATCATGGTGACGATGGCGGACACCACGCCCGCGGCAAACCCCCACGCCACACAACTGAACCCAAAGGCCCACAACGAAACGGTGACCACGGCGGCAGGCCCCACTTTGTCAATGCGGCGCGTCATGATGACCATGCCCACAAAACCCAGTGCCCCGTTGCAGGCGTAGAACAGCGCCAAGTCACTGGGGCTGGCGCCCAAGAGTTGTGTGAGGTAGGGCGCAAAGTAGGCAAACAAGACAAACTGGCCACTGCCTGCGACCAGGGTGATGGCCACGGTTTTCATGAGCACGCTGTTGCGAAACGTCTCCCCCCACGCCGACAGCGGCATGGGTGGTGGCTTGATGGGGCCGGGCAACACCCGCCACAGCCAAATGGCGTTGAGCACAGACAGCGCGGCAATCAGCGCAAACGCTGAGCGCCAACCCCAGTGGTTGCCCATCCAAGCGCCCAGTGGCACGCCCATGACGGAGGCAACCGACCAGCCTAAAAACACCATTGACATGGCCTTGGCCCGTCGCTCAACGGGGACGATTTGGCTCACCGCGGCGGCCGCCTGTGGCGTGAACAACGCGGGCCCTACCATGGCAATCATGCGCAAGACCAAGAGCTCGGTGTAGCTTTGCGCGGCGATGCAAGCCAGGTGGGTGACGCCATACCAGAGCATGACCGCAGGCAGCAACCAACGCCTGTCCCAGCGGCCCACCACCATGGCCAACGCTGGCGCGCCCAAGCACATGAAAATGCCCGCGCTCGAGATGATTTGCCCCGCGAGACTGATGGATACGTTCAAGTCGCTGGCGATGTCGTTGAGGGTGCCGGGCACCACCATGACGCCTGTGCCGATGACGATGTTGCCGAACATCAACGCCCACAGCACGCGTTTGAGCGTGCTGGCGTCTAGGGTAGGGGCGTTGGCAGTCATGTCACCTCAATGTGGGGGCGTGGCGCGCGGCCTAGGACCCAGTGGGACCGGGCATCGACAGTTGGGGGCCGAGTGGGGCGCGTGCCGAAGTATCGTCGCAAAGGCATTGGTTGTCAGTCGCCTGGGCGATGCATGAGCGACCAGGGGCGGGTGTCCAGTTGCGTGCGCCTATGCTGTGGCGTGCCACCAATCCAGCAGCCATTGGCTGACAGCAGCGGGTGCCTCCATAGGGCTCATGTGGCCGCATTCGGGGATCAGGGTGAGTCGGGCGTGGGGGATCAGGTCGGCCATGGCCTGGTGTTGGGCCGGCGGGCTCCAAGCATCGTCTTCGCCGCACAGCAACCACACGGGGCAGGCGATGCTTGAAAGCAGGGGGCGAGCATCTGGGCGGTTCAGCAGCGCTTGGATTTGGGCCTCAAACTGGGCGGCGCTGCTGCGTTCTTGCATATCCAAAATCTCGTTGAATACAGGCCCATTGCGGCGCGACGCGTGGACCATACCGCGTGCCCACTGCGAGCCCATGGTGCGCATGCCTTGGCGTTGCGCGATGCCCAGCAAGGCCATGCGGCTGCTCTCTTCTTTGTTGCCCGCCTCACCATCGGGGCGAGGGTGGGCGCCGGTAGCCAATAGCGCCAAGCCTGCGATGCGCTCGGGCGCTAGGCGCCACATCTCAAGGGCGACGCGTGCCCCCATCGAGTGGCCAGCGACCCAAATGCGCTCTTGTTGGCTTTGATCCAATGCAAAGCGTGCCATGTCTGACAGGCTGTTGAGCAAACCCCAGCTGGGCACGATGGGGTTGGCCACGTCCGCCATCGCGGCGCTTGGGTGGCGCCAGACGGCGGCGTCGCAGGTCAAGCCGGGCAGCAAAAAGAGATCCGGCTTCACGGGGTGAGCGGCTCAGGTGCCGGGGATTTCTTCGGTGTCGACTTCGCTGCGCGCTTGGGCGGGGTAGCGGTTGCCCGTGACGGTGTGGGTGTTGATGAGTTCGTCAACAGATGCCATCAAGCCCTCGTCTAGCGACACATCGGCGGCGCCCAAGTCTTCGTGCAAGTGGTCGACGTTGGTGGTGCCGGGCAGCGGCAAGATGTGCGGCGCTTTGTGCAGCAACCAAGCGATGGCCAGTTGCGCTGGGGTGCACCCTGCCTCGTCGGCCAGCATGCGCAGCGCGGGGTGCAAGTCAAGGTTGGCCGAGTAAGCATCGCCCATGAAGCGAGGCATGGTTTTGCGAATGTCTTTGTCGTCAAACTGGCGCGGGTCAGGTGGTGCGCTGGTGAGAAAGCCGCGCCCAACGGGGCTGAAAGCCACAAACGCAGCGCCAATCTCGCGACAGGTTTCTAGGGTGCCCAGCTCGGGGTTGCGCGTCCACATCGAGTACTCGGTTTGTAGCGCCGCGATGGGGTGCTCAGCATGGCCTTTGAGCAGGGTCTCAGCCGACACCTCAGACAAGCCAATGGCGCGGATTTTGCCGGCTTGGATCAAGTCGGCCAAGGCGCCCACGCTTTCTTCGATGGGGACTTTTTTGTCCCAGCGGTGCAAGTAGTACAGGTCGATGACGTCGGTGCGCAAGCGCTTGAGTGCGCCTTCGCAGGTGGCCTTGATGCTTTCAGGCCGCCCGTCAATGGCGCGCACGCGGCTGCCATCGGCTTGGGTCACGGGTATCAAGCCGCATTTGCTGGCCAAGGTGAAGCGGCTGCGGTGTTGAGACAAGAACTTGCCGATCAACTCTTCGGACACGCCAAAGCCATAGAGCGCGGCGGTGTCAAAGTGGGTGACCCCCGCGTCCAGCGCGGCGAGCAAGACGCGCTCAGCTTGGGCCTCTGGCACAGCTGGGCCGTAGGCGTGGCAAAAGTTCATGCAGCCCAAACCAATGGCGCTGACGCTGAAAGGGCCTAAAGCACGTTGTTGCATGTTCAAGATCTCCTGTGTTGGCTCAAGGGCGTTTGCGCCCTCGGCTCTTTTTTAGACCTGGCAGGGGCAATGCCCGTTCGGTGGCTTGAATCAAGTCACACAGCCAGACGTGGTCGTCCAAGCGGTCTTGGACGTCGTACCAAGCCTTTGCGCCCGGAAAAGGTGTGCCTCTGGGACCGTCGCCATACATGGCCTGTGTGGCCTCCAGCGGCTTCACAAACAGACGATTGCCGACCACCAAGCCGATCACCTTGCCCTCGCAGTACACGGCGTATTCACCAAACATCTTTCGGTAGGTGATCAACCCAGCCGCACTGAGCTGATCACAGATGTATTCAATGAAACCCGAGTCAGAGGCCATGCGGCAAGAATAACGTGGGCCTGTGGTGGCGACCAGTCACCAAGGTTCAGCCAGCCAGTTGCAGCTCTAGATCGTGCAGAACTTGGTAGCAAGGCAGCACGCTGGCGACCGACGCGTTGGGCTGGCGCCCTTCTTGAATGGCGGCGAAAAACTCGCGGTCTTGCAGCTCGATGCCGTTCATGCTGACGGCCACCTTCGAGACGTCAATCGGCTCTTCTTTGCCCGTGAACAAGTCGTCGTAGCGCGCGATGTAGGTGGCGCTGTCGCCGATGTAGCGAAAGAACGTGCCCAGCGGGCCGTCGTTGTTGAAGCTCAGGCTCAGCGTACAAATGGCGCCATTGGCCGCCTTGAGTTGGATGCTCATGTCCATAGCGATGCCCAAGTCGGGGTGCATGGGCCCTTGGATGGCGTTGGCCTGCACCACCGGGCTACCGGCTTGGTAGGCAAACAAGTCAACGGTGTGCGCTGCGTGGTGCCACAGCAGGTGGTCGGTCCAGCTGCGGGGTTGACCCAGCGCGTTCATGTTGGTGCGACGGAAAAAGTAGGTTTGCACATCCATTTGCTGAATGTTGAACTCGCCCGCTGCGACGCGTTGGTGCACGTATTGGTGGCTGGGGTTGAAGCGGCGGGTGTGGCCGCACATGGCCACCAGTCCCGTTTCTTGCTGGCGCTGAACCACCGCCTGCCCTTCGCTGAGCACGTCGCAAAGCGGTATTTCCACTTGCACGTGCTTGCCCGCTTCGAGGCAGGCCAAGGCTTGGCTGGCGTGGATTTGGGTGGGGGTACACAAGATGACGGCGTCGACCTCTTTGATCGCCAAGGCGTCATGCAAGTCGGTGGTGACGTGGGCAATGCCATAGCGATCGGCCACTTCTTGGGTTTTGTCGAGTTGGCGCCCGATCAACGAAATGACTTCAACGCCATCGATTTGTTGAATGCCGTCTAGGTGTTTGATGCCAAAGGCGCCAGCGCCTGCGAGTGCTACTTTGATGGTCATGCTGACCCTCCGATCGATTGGTTTTCAAGAATGAGATGCCCCACCGCCGTGTTGCTGGCGGGCACATGATAGAAGCGGTGTTTGACCGTGGGTGGTGGGCCTTGAACCTGGCCGTTGACGACGTCGCTCATGGCGCCACGGGCGATCAACCACATCACCAGTTCGATGCCTTCGCTGCCCGCTTCGCGCACGTAGTCGATGTGCGGAATGGCCGCCGCCGCCGCTGGGTCGTGGATCAGCTGGTCCAAGAACGCGTTGTCCCAATCGGTGTTGATCAAGCCAGCGCGTGGCCCTTGCAGTTGGTGGCTCATGCCGCCCGTGCCCCAAATGTGCACGTTCAAATCTTCGTCATAGCTCTCGACCGCACGGCGGATGGCCTGTCCTAGGTTGAAACAACGCTGGCCACTGGGCACGGGGTATTGCACAACATTGACCGCAAACGGAATCACGGGGCAAGGCCACGCATCGCGCTGGGGGTCAAGCTCGCCACACATCAACGACAGGGGCACGGTCAAGCCGTGGTCCACGTCCATTTTGTTGACGATGGTGAGGTCAAAGTCTTGCTGAATCACGCTTTGCGCGATGTGACTGGCCAACTCGGGGTGGCCTTGTACGGTGGGTACAGGGCGGGGGCCCCAGCCTTCGTCGGCGGGTTGAAACGCGGGGGCCGTGCCGATGGCAAAGGTTGGAATCATGTCAAGGCTGAACGCGGTGGCGTGGTCGTTGAAGACCAAAAACACCACGTCTGGGCGGTTGTCTTTCATCCATTGTTTAGAGAACTCGTAGCCCGCAAACAGGGGCTTCCAGTAGTCTTCGTGGGTTTTGCCCAAGTCCATGGCGGCGCCAATGGCAGGGACATGAGAGGTGAATACTGAGGCGGTGATGCGTGCCATGTTGGGTTAGCCTTTCTGGCCTGTGGCTTGGGGGTCTGTGCCAGCAGCACCTTGTGGTTGGCGATGGGCTTGGGCGCTGCCGTCTTCGCCGACGTAGCGGTTGCCT
>CBFIFT010000110.1:0-6144 GCA_965661935.1 Burkholderiaceae bacterium
TTGGACCAGGTGTTTTCTTGGCCATCAACCACGCCAGTTTGCAGGGCACCGTAGACTTCGGCAAATGCCATAGGCTGGGGTGAAGCGCCCATCGCTGCGATCATGGCCTTGGCCACGTCAGACGTTTGCACGCGGAACTTCAGGCCAGCGGCATCGCTGGGCACCATCAAGGGCTTGTTGGCAGAGAAGTACTTCATGCCGCTCATCCAGTAGCCCAAGCCGACGAAGCCGACTTTTTCCATCGAGTTCAACAAGTCTTTACCAGTCTTGCTGTTGGTGAAGCGCATACCTGCGTCCATGTCCTTGAAGATGAAGGGCAGGTCGAACACGCCGAGCTTCTTGGTGTATGAACCAAACTTGGACAAAGAGGGGGCAAGCAACTGCACGTCGCCGAGCAGCAGGGCTTCGAGTTCTTTAGAGTCACCGAACAGCGTGCTGTTGGGATAGACCTCAACGCACATCACGCCGTTGAGTTCTTTGTTGACGCGGGCCGCAAAGTTGTTGGCTGCCACGACTTTGGGGTGGGTGGTGCCGCCTGTCACGTGTGACAGTTTGACCACGCGCTCGCCTTTGTCGCAATCGTTGGCTTGGGCTGTGGTCGCCAACATCGCAAATGCGACGGCGCTCAGGGTGGTGACTAGTTTTTTCATGAACGTGTACTCCTCGTTGAATGGATAACAGACTTGTCTCGCGCCGAGAATCGGCACGCGTCAATCCACGCGATGTATTGCACTATCTGTGCCAATCTTGGGGGCTTTTGTCATCGTGGGGCATGGGGCATCAAAACCTAGGGTTTTCCACGAGAGGTGGCGCCTGCCCAATGGGTGAATTTCTACCCCAGGGCCCTCGCGATGTGGGTAGAAAAATACCCACCCCCCGCGGTCTCTGTGCAGATGACCGTGTCGCTGCCGGGGCCAGCACCTAATCTGACTCTGGCTCTGGGGTGCTGGGTTGGCGAATGCCCAGGCGCACGATCTTGTCATACAGACCTTTGCGCGATAGCCCCAGCGCGGTGTAGGTGGCCTTCATGTTGCCACCATGGCGAGCCAGCTCTTGCTCGATCAGGCTTTTCTCAAATGCGGCCACCCGGGTGCCCAGCGCGCCCGCGTCTGGGCCACCGGTTGGGTTCAGCGGTGCAAAGCCTTGCCACAGTCCCAGCAAAAACCGGTCAGCGATGTTGCGCAACTCGCGCACGTTGCCTGGCCAGTCGTATGCAACCAGCTGGGCCTCTAGCTCGGGCGACATCGGTGGAATCTCGCGGCGGTATTTGGCCCGCGCCTCGCGCGCGAGGTGCATGAACAGCAGGGGGATGTCTTCTTTGCGCTCTCTCAATGGGGTCAAAAAGAGGGGCGCCACGTTCAATCGGTAGTAAAGGTCTTCGCGGAACTCACCGCTGTCGGCGGACTTGCGCAACGAGCGCTTGGTCGCCGCGACAAAACGCACATCCAGCGGAATGGTTTTGTTAGAGCCCAGGCGAACGATGGTGCGGTCCTCGATGGCGCGCAAGAGCTTGGCTTGCAAATCGAGGTTCATGGACTCGATCTCATCCAAAAAGACAGTGCCACCATTGGCGTACTCGAGTTTGCCCACCCGCGCAGAGTGGGCGCCAGTGAAGGCGCCACGCTCGTGCCCGAAGAGCTCGCTCTCCATGATGTCTTTGGGTATGGCTGCGCAGTTGAGCGCCACAAATGGCTGGGCTGCGCGGGGCCCAAAATCATGCAGTGCGCGCGCCACCACTTCTTTGCCGGTGCCCGTTTCCCCCATCACCAAGACGTCGACGTCGGCTGGCGCCAGTGCGCCAATTTGGGCTCTGAGGTTTTCGATGCTGGGTGCACGCCCAACCAAGCGCTGGCTGAGGTCATCGCCGACTTCTAGCTCCTCGCGCAGCGCGCGGTTCTCGAGCACCAAGCGCCGCTTTTCGATGGCGCGCTCAATCACCGAGGCCAGCCGGTGGACAGAGAAAGGCTTTTCAATGAAGTCGTAGGCGCCGGCCTGTATGGCTTTGACCGCCAAGGGCACGTCGCCGTGGCCGGTGATGAGAACCACAGGCAGCGAGCGATCAATGGCCTGCGCTCGGCTCAACACCTCAAACCCGTCAACGCCGGGCATCATGATGTCCGAGATCAACACGGTGTAGCCGTCGCGAGAGATGTGGCTCAGTGCTTCGGCGGCGTGGGCAAACGCGCTGACCTCAAAGTTCATGAGCTCTAGGCCTTGCTTCACCGCCGCACGCAAGTCAGCGTCGTCGTCAAGCAATATCAGTTGGGGTTGTGTGATCATGGTGTCGGGGCGCTGGCGCGCAATGTGAGTTCGAACTGGGCGCCGCCACCGGGGGCGTCTTGAACACGGATAGAGCCACCCACTTCTTGCACGATGTCGGCCACCACAGACAAGCCAATGCCTAAGCCCACACCGGCTGGTTTGGTGGTGAAGAAGGGCTCAAAAATGGTGTCGCACAGCTCGGCGGGCACGCCCGGGCCGTTGTCCATGATGCGGATGGTTTGGTTGGCGGCGTCGCGCTCGACATCGATGCGCACCCAAGCATGGGGCACCGCGCTGGCTGCATCGATGGCGTTGCTCACCAAGTTGACCACCACTTGGGTCAACCTGATTTGGCTACCCATGACCCACCATTGCGGATCAATGGTCGGTGCCTCAATTTGTACGCTGGCCTTGCGCGCCCGAGGTGACACCAGCATCAGTGCGTCATCAAAGACCGCCCTGAGGCTGACCGAGCGGATGTCTGGCTCGGGTTTGCGTGCGTACGTCAACAGGGTGCGCGAGAGCGCCGCCATGCGCTCAACCTGCTGGCCGATCAGTTGCAGGTTGGCCGATACTTTTTCGTTGTCTTGGCGCGCCAAAAACAGCTGCGCATTTTCGGCATAGGTGCCAATCGTGGCCAAGGGCTGGTTGTACTCGTGGCTCAGTGTGGTCGACATTTGACCAATGGCGGCTAGCTTGGCAGAGCGCACCACCTCTTCTTGGGCTTTCAGCAGCTTGCGCTCTGCTTGGGTGCGAACCTCGATTTCTTTTTGCAGCGAGCGATTAGAGGCGTGCAAGTCGCGGGTGCGGCGTTGGACCAATCGCTCTAGCCTCAGGGCGTCTGCGCGTTCTTTGCGTTCAGCCGCCATCAATTGCTCTCTGCGGCGCAGCACCAAAGTGGCGGTCAAGGCCAGCAGCATTGTGACCAAGACGCTGAACAGCAGCGCCAGCTGCTGATCGGTTTTTTGCGAAGCACTCACGCCAAACGCGTGCAGCTGCCAGCCCAACAATGGCAGGTCTTGGGTGGCCTGCTGCGCGGGCTCTGGGCGCCCGTCCACCCTGAGCGCCAGGGCATTGCCTTTGGTGCGGGCAAAGTTGCCCAACAAGCGGCCTCGCCACTCGGGCACATTGGACAAAATGACGCGGCCGCGCTCATCGGTGACACCGATGGGTGCACGCGACAGGGCCCACGTTTGCTCGACGACAGACAAGTCCACATAGAACACCAACACCCCCACTGGGTTGTTGACGCCGCCCACCAATGACGAAAACGCGTAAAACCGCGCTTGATCGCCTTCGACCAACGCGGCGCGCCCCAAGCGCGACTCGGTCGGCGCACGCAAGAGCTCATTGGTGGCGTCCAGCATCGTGAGGTCGTTGGCATAGAGCCCACGGGCTGAGGTGATGTAGGTGCCGTTGCGGCGGTAAAGCGCGACGTCTGCGGCGCCCGCCAGATAGGCCAGCTCGGTCACTTTGTCACGCACCTCGGTGCGATCCGCTTGGGTGGCAAACAAGCGCTGAATGTCGGCCTGCCTTGACAAGATGGGTGGCAGCGATCGAAACCGGTCAAGCAACCCGGTCAAGGCCCCCGACTGCACCCGCATGGCCTCATTGGCATCGCGCTGGGCTGCAGCGACCGAGGCGCGCTCAACCCAGCTCAAACTCAACCACAAGGTGAGGGCACCCGTGAGCCAGACGCCCACCCAAATGAGGGTGCGTCGCTTTTGCCACTGTGCCGAACGGATTGACTTGACCATCGGCCTATTATCCCTGTGCGGCGGGTGTGTGGGAGCGGCCACGCCTGTGCTCGCTCGACACCGAGTGGGTCGCGCAAGGCAACCGCGCTGCGCGCGATCGCGATTACATTTCGGCGCTGGATGTTGCGGAGCTGTTGCCCGCACGCCCACCAGCCTCGTTCTTTTTGGAGCCCGCCAGCCCATGTCACAAGCCACTTTGTCGCAGCGATTGTTGAACCCCGTGCGGCATGCAATTGGCGCGATCCATGCGCGCGCGTGTGCCATGCCGGCGGTCTGGCGCGGCATGATGTGGGTGGCCCTCAGCGGCATGGTATTCAGCGTATTGAACGCGCTGTTGCGTGCGCTCACCATCGAGAGCGACGCCATGCAAGCCCAATTTTTGCGATACGTCATGGGCGCGGCTGTGATGTTGCCGTTGTTGGTGCAAAAAGGCTGGACCCATTACCGTCCCAACAACTGGAAAGGGCAGGCGTGGCGAGGCGCTGTGCACACCGCCGCCTTGTTGTTTTGGTTCACCGCGCTGCCACACCTGGCGCTGGCAGACATGACCGCCATTGGTTTCACTGGGCCCATCTTCATCATGCTGGGTGCAGCTTGGTTCTTGGGCGAAAAGATGCGCTGGGACCGTTGGGTGGCGTCGCTGGTCGGCTTTGTGGGTGTTTTGGTGGTCGTTGGCCCCCATCTGACGGGTGAGGGCGGCTGGTACTCGTTGGTGATGCTGGCGTCTGCACCGATGTTTGCGGCGTCTTTTCTCATCACCAAAACGCTCACGCGCCACGAGCGCTCAGAAGTCATTGTGCTGTGGCAGTCGATTGTGATCGCCGTGTTCAGTGCGCCTTTGGGCATCATGCACTGGCAACCCATCAGTGCTTGGATGTGGGTGGGTTTTGCGGTCAGCGGGGTGCTGGGGTCCTACGGCCATTACTGCATGGCACGCGGCTTTCACATCGCCGACATATCGGCCACGCAGACCTTGCGCTTTTTGGACTTGGTTTGGGCCTCTGTGCTGGGGTGGATCATCTTCAGCAACGTGCCCAGCCAAACCACCTTGATCGGTGCTGTGGTGATTTTTGCGGCGACGTTTTGGATCGCCAAGCGAGAGCACCGCAGGCAGTATTGATACTTCAAGTTAACTTTAAGCATCAATCCACAAACCCATTCAAATCAATATTTGTGGCTGATATTGAAAGCATTGGCCGCCCAAGTGAGGGTGGTGAGCCACAGCCGGCCGTGGCATGCGCGGCGCGAGCCGGGCTTGAGTCGCCAGCCCTTGGCGAGTTGACTGGCGATGCGCAGCGTTTGCACTTGCACGCGCACCGTGTCCTTTAAGTCGTGGCCGTAACCACCCGCCATGGCAAACGCCAGTGGCAGCTGCCGGTCTTTGGCCCATTCGAACACGAGTTGGTCACGCTGTGCCATGCCCGCATCGGTGAGCTTGAGGCGCCCCAGGCGGTCGCCTTCGTGGGGGTCAGCACCTGCTAGATAAAAGACCATGTCTGGGGCGGTTCGGGCATCGAGTTGCTCAAGTGCTTGGCGCAAAGCCGCGAGGTAGATGGCATCGCCGCAGTGGTCTGGCAGCTCGATGTCTAAGTCGCTTTGTGCCTTGCGAAACGGAAAGTTCTTTTCGCCGTGTATCGACAGCGTGAACACCGTGGGGTCGTTCTCAAAGATGGTGGCGGTGCCGTTGCCCTGGTGCACGTCCAGGTCAATGATGGCGATGTCGATGGTCTTGCCCTCGGCCTTGGCTTGGCGCTGCAACACCCGAGAGGCCACAGCCACGTCGTTGAAGACGCAAAACCCGCTGCCCTTGTCGGCAAAGGCGTGGTGTGTGCCGCCCGCCATGTTGCAAGCGATGCCGTCGCGCCGCGCCGCTCGGGTGGCGGCAAGGGTGGCGCCCACAGAGCGCACCGAGCGGTAGGGCATGCGCTCGCTCCACGGCAGACCGATTTCGCGTTCTTGTTCAAGGCTGAGGTGGCCGTGCACGATGGCGTCGATGTAGCTCTGGGTGTGCACGCTGAGCAAGTCTTCGGTGCTGGCTGCGGGGGCTGCTCTGAGCTCGATGTCGGGCAGCTCATCGCGCACGCGCTCGCGCAGCATGGCGTACTTTTCCATTGGAAACCTGTGG
>CBFIFT010000111.1:0-6138 GCA_965661935.1 Burkholderiaceae bacterium
AAGCCATCGTGCGACTTGAGGTTGTCACGCGAAACACCGTACACGACCGCACCAGCCTTCACAAAATCGCTGTATTTGTCGCGAAACTGCATCGCTTCTGTGGTGCAGCCGGGGGTGTTGTCCTTGGGGTAAAAATAAAGGAC
This sequence comes from Burkholderiaceae bacterium, assembly GCA_965661935.1. GTDB lineage: Bacteria > Pseudomonadota > Gammaproteobacteria > Burkholderiales > Burkholderiaceae_C > RS62. Next base: position 144 of record CBFIFT010000111.1, read on the forward strand.
CACGGTCTGACCCATCAGGGCCTCGTTGTTGATGAGCTCTCCGCCTGTGGCTTGGGCTTCAAATTCGGGGATGGTTTTACTAACGACAACTGCCATGGGGATTGAATCCTGACCTTGTTTCGGTTTTGGGTTTCTCTCTGGCCACTGAGTGGCTGGGTCGCTGCGCTAGAATCGCTTGCTGGTGGAGCAATGAGCTTGCGCGGACCCGAGGCGAGGTTAGATTTTACCCTATGCAGCAAAGCGGATTTTGAACCGCCCGAGATTGCCGAGTAGCGCGTGGGCGTGTTGGATCAATTCTCTTGGATCAACGCGAGCAAGACCTTGCGACCTTCAGAAATCAAAACGTTGTAGGTTCTGCAGGCCGCAGCAGACGACATGGTCTCAAGCCCAATGCCTTGCTGAATCAGTGGGTGGTAGGCACTGGGGCGTAAGAACCGGTGTTTCAAGCCCGTGCCCAAGATGACCAACTCAATGTCGCTGATGCAAAGCGCTTCAAACGCGCTGGCGTCAAGGCTTTCGAGCCGGGTGACTGACCATGGGGTGAGGTCACCGTTGTGCGTGAGCAGGAGGTTTTCGTGGTGGATTTGCCCTGCAATTTTGATCCATCCGTCACCGGAAGCTTCGATGCTGTTGCCTTGTTGGGGGTCTGCGTGGAATTTCAAGGTGTTGGCGAGTATTTATGGATTGAATTTGTGGTGAAATTATAGGTTTCCCCCATTGGCAGCAGGTTACTCATGAGCGTCAACCCTATTCTGAAGTCGAGCAAGCTTGAAAACGTGTGCTACGACATCCGTGGCCCAGTTTTGGATAAGGCGCGAGCGATGGAGGAAGAAGGGCAAAAGATCATCAAGCTCAACATCGGAAACTTGGCCGTGTTTGGCTTGGAGCCCCCTGACGAAATCGTGCAAGACATGATTCGCAACATTTCGCAAGCGGCTGGCTACACAGACAGCAAGGGCCTTTTCGCGCCCCGCAAGTCGGTTGTGCACTATGCGCAAGAAAAGCACATTCAAGGCGTGACGGTCGAGGACGTATATCTGGGCAATGGCGCCTCTGAATTGATCACCATGTCCATGAACGCGCTGCTCAACAGTGGCGACGAGGTGTTGGTGCCAGCACCTGATTACCCGCTGTGGACGGCTTCGGTGACCTTGTCTGGCGGGCGTGCCGTGCACTACCGCTGTGATGAACAGTCCGACTGGTACCCAGACCTGGATGACATCAAAAGCAAAATCACGCCGCGCACCAAGGGGTTGTTGATCATCAACCCCAACAACCCGACTGGCGCCCTCTATCCGAAAGAGGTGTTGGAGGGCCTGGTCGAAGTGGCTCGAGAGCACGGGTTGATCGTGTTCGCTGATGAGATTTACGACAAGACCCTTTATGACGGGCACCAGCACACATCCATTGCCTCGTTGGCTGATGATTTGCTGTTTGTGACTTTCAACGGGCTCTCTAAAAACTACCGCTCTTGTGGCTACCGCGCAGGTTGGATGATTGTGTCAGGCAACAAGGCCATGGCCCGAGATTACATTGAGGGGTTGAACATGTTGGCCTCGATGCGTTTGTGTGCCAACACGCCTGGGCAATTGGCGATTCAAACGGCCTTGGGTGGTTACCAAAGCATCGATGACTTGGTCGCGCCCACTGGGCGATTGTGTAAGCAGCGCGACCTAGCCTATCAGTTGCTCACAGACATCCCAGGCGTGTCTTGCGTTAAGCCCAAGGCTGCGTTGTATATGTTTCCCAAGTTGGACCCTGCGCTTTATCCCATCGCAGACGATCAGCAGTTTGCCTATGACTTGTTGGCGCAAGAGAGGGTCCTGGTGGTTCAGGGCACAGGCTTCAATTACCCTACGGCAGACCACTTTAGGTTGGTCTTTTTGCCACATGAGGATGACCTGAAAGAAGCAATCGGTCGCATCGCACGCTTTTTAGAGCGGTACCGCCAAAGGTGATTTCAACGCGCACCGCATTGGGCGGGTGCCTGTGGTTTTTAAGAGAGAGTTATGCAACCTATTCGAGTCGGTTTATTGGGCGTCGGTACAGTCGGTGCGGGTGTTTTTGAGGTTTTGGCGCGCAATGGCGACGAGATTGAACGCCGTTGTGGTCGACGTTTGACAGTGGTTCGTGCGTCTCGCCGCGATGTTCAAGCCGCTCAGCGTGTGGTGGGCCCCAACGTGGCTGTCAGCGCAGACCCTTTTGAGGTGGTCAACGACCCAGACATCGATGTCGTGGTTGAGTTGATTGGTGGCTACACGTTGGCCAAGGACCTCGTGATGCGGGCGATTGCGAACGGCAAGCACGTGGTGACGGCCAACAAAGCTTTGTTGGCGGTTCATGGTGCTGAAATTTTCGAAGCGGCCCGTCAGCAATCGGTTGTGGTTGCATTTGAGGCTGCTGTGGCAGGCGGTATCCCCATCATCAAAACGCTGCGCGAGGGCCTGAGTGCCAACCGAGTGGACTGGGTAGCTGGGATCATCAATGGCACCACCAATTTCATCATGAGCGAGATGCGCTCCAAGGGGCAGTCGTTTGAGCAAGTGCTGCAAGCCGCACAAGCCTTGGGCTATGCCGAGGCGGACCCCACCTTTGATATCGAGGGTGTGGATGCCGCGCACAAGCTGTCATTGATGAGCGCAATCGCATTTGGCGTGCAAGTTCAGTTTGATAAGGCCTATATCGAAGGCATCACACGCTTGACCACGCAAGACATTCGCTATGCAGAGCAACTCGGTTATCGCATCAAGTTGTTGGGCATCACCAAGCGAGTCGAGGGCGGGGTCGAGTTGCGCGTGCACCCCACCTTGGTTCCTCAAGGGCATTTGTTGGCCAATGTTGAAGGTCCAATGAATGCGGTGGTGGCGCACGGCGACGCGGTGGGTACGGTGCTCTCTTATGGCCAAGGCGCCGGTGGCGAGCCAACAGCCAGTGCTGTGGTGGCCGATTTGGTTGATTTGGCGAGGGTGATTGATGCCGATGCCGCGCATCGAGTGCCGATGCTGGGCTTTCAGCCCAGTTCGCTGAGCGACGTGTCTGTGCTGCCCATGAGCGAGGTCGTCACCAGTTACTACCTGCGCATGCAAGTGAAAGACCAAGCGGGTGTGCTCTCGCAGTTGACCGCCATCTTGGCAGGGGCGGGTATCAGCGTCGATGCCATGTTGCAGCGTGAGGCTTCATCTGTTGGAGGTGAGGGTGCCCACCAAACCGACCTGATCATCTTGACTCACGATACCCAAGAGGGACAAATGGATCAAGCAATGCAGCAGATGGAAGCACTGGATGCTGTGCTCGCGCCCATCACAAGAATTCGCAAGGAGAGCCTAAGCTGATGCGATACGTTTCGACCCGCGGCGACCAAACGCAGCGCCAATTTTGCGATATTTTGCTAGAGGGCCTCGCGCCCGACGGCGGCTTGTATCTTCCCGTTCAATACCCACAAGTGGGTCAGTCTGAGTTGGCGCGGTGGCGCCAATTACCTTATGCAGAGCTGGCCTTTGAAGTGCTGTCGCTCTACATCGACGACATACCAGCTGACGATTTGCGCGCCATTTGCGCCAAGACATACACCGAAGAAGTGTTTGGCAGCGCCGCCATCACGCCGCTCAAGCCCATCAGGCCTGGCCTGATGCTCGAAGCGCTGTCAAATGGCCCTACTTTGGCCTTCAAAGACATGGCCATGCAATTGCTTGGCAATTTGTTTGAGTACGAGTTGGGCCGCCGCCAAGAAGAGCTCAACATATTTGGCGCAACCTCTGGCGACACCGGCAGTGCGGCCGAGTACGCCATGCGTGGTAAGAAAGGCGTGCGGGTTTTCATGACCAGCCCACATGGTCGCATGAGCCCTTTCCAGCAAGCGCAAATGTTCAGTTTGATGGATGAGAACATCCATAACATTGCCATTGAAGGCGTTTTTGATGACTGCCAAGACATCGTCAAGGCAGTCTCCAATGACTTGGACTTCAAGCAGGCGCACCGCATTGGTACGGTGAACTCCATCAATTGGGCTCGGCTTCTGGCGCAGGTGGTCTACTATTTCGCGGGCTATTTTCAGGCGACAGAAACCGACGAGCAACGCGTGAGTTTCACGGTCCCAAGCGGCAACTTTGGCAACGTGTGTGCAGGGCATATTGCGCGCCAGATGGGTTTGCCCATCGAGACGCTGGTGGTAGCGACCAACGAAAACAATGTGCTTGACGAATTTTTCAAAACAGGTGTTTACCGCGTGCGTGGTTCGCAAGAAACTTGGGAAACATCTTCGCCGTCCATGGACATTTCTAAGGCCAGCAACTTTGAACGCTTTGTCTTTGACTTGTTAGAGCGCGACGGCCAGAGGGTGCGTCAATTGTTTGCAGAGGAGCTCAGAAGCGGGCAGTTTGACCTCAGCGGAGATGCTCGATTTGCGAGTGCTGCAACGACCTATGGTTTCAGCAGCGGATCTTCCACACACGAAGATCGCTTGCGCACCATTCGGGCAACTTTTGAGTCTTGCGGTGTCATGGTTGACACCCACACGGCCGACGGCTTGAAGGTTGCTCAAGAGCACCTTGACCCAGATGTGCCAATGATCGTGCTAGAAACAGCGCTGCCAATCAAATTTGCTTCGACGATTGTCGAGGCACTCGGGCGCGAGCCTGAGCGACCAGCCAAGTTTGAAGGAATCGAAGACCTGCCGCGCAAAGTGAAGATCATGCCGGCAGATGTGGACGCTGTGAAGGCATACATTCACGAACACACACGTTGAGTACCATGAACACAGCCGCTGCCCGCCCCCCATTGACGCCACTAGATGAAGCTCTGACTGCGCTGTTGCAGTCGGCTGCCGTGGTGACCGAATTTGAAAGCGTGCCGACCTTGCAAGCGCTTGGGCGGGTTTTGGCCCAAGATGTGGTGGCGCAAATGTCGGTGCCCGCGTTTGCCAACAGTGCCATGGACGGCTACGCATTTGCTGCGCAAGATTTGGCGATGGCAGAGTCCACTGGGTTGCCGGTATCGCAGCGCATCCCTGCTGGCTCAGCGCCCGAGCCTTTGGCCCAGGGTAGCTGCGCGCGTATTTTCACGGGGGCACCATTGCCTCAGGGTGCCGACACCGTGGTGATGCAAGAAAACTGCACCGTCAAAGGTGATCAGGTGTTGATCCAAGGCGAAGTGCGAAAAGGCCAAATGGTGCGCCAAGCGGGCGAAGACATCCGTGCAGGACAAACCGTGATTGGTGCGGGCACCCACTTGAGTGCGGCGCATCTGGGGCTGGCCGCCAGCCTTGGAGTCGCAGAGCTTGTTGTCAAGCGTCGACTGCGGGTAGCCCTATACACAACGGGCAATGAGCTCAAGATGCCCGGTGAAGTCGCGCCACAAGACTTGCCTGCAGGTGCAATTTTCAACAGCAATCGATTCTTTTTGCACGCGCTGTTGACTCAGTTGGGTTGCGAGGTATCTGACTTGGGCATTGTTGCCGATCGTTTAGATGCGACCGAAGAAGCCATGGCTAAGGCCGCCCAAGATCACGATGTGATTCTCACCAGCGGCGGTGTTTCGGTTGGTGAAGAGGACCACGTTAAGCCTGCAGTGGAGAGCCTGGGTGAGTTGTCGCTTTGGTCAATTGCCATCAAGCCAGGCAAGCCATTCGCCTCGGGCTACATTCGACGCAGTGACGGCACGCGGGCGCACTTTATTGGGCTGCCCGGCAACCCCGTTTCAAGTTACGTCACTTTTGCGGTTTTGGTGCGGCCTTTGATCTGTCAGATGCAAGGCCGAACCCAGATTTCTGTGGCCACCGTCCCGTTGCAAGCCAACTTTGAGTGGCCAAAGGCGGATAAGCGGCGAGAATTTTTAAGGGTCAAGCGCAATGCTTCGGGTGGCTTGGATTTGTATCCCAACCAAGGCTCTGGCGTATTGACCTCGCTGGCGTGGGCCGATGGGTTGGTTGATAACCCGCCCAGCAAAACCATTCAGTTTGGCGATGCGGTGCGGTTCATCCCACTGTCGAGTTTGTTTG
>CBFIFT010000112.1:0-6060 GCA_965661935.1 Burkholderiaceae bacterium
CAGCGAAAAGCAGGTCCGTACCCACAGCGATGTGTGGCGGAATGTGAAAGACGCCAATCAGCAGCGGCGTCATCAGCGAACCGCCGCCCACGCCAGTCATGCCGATCACCACGCCGACCAAACAACCAATCAAAGGCAACCAACTTTACCAATGACACAAGGCCCGACCAACGACAGTTTTCTTATTTCTTTATGCCAAGGGCTACAAATGGGCCGCTTGCCGATGGCAAGCCGTGGCACCGAGCCCTGCAAAAGGCCGCGACGAATCGATCACAATAGGGTGTCAACACCGCGAAAAGAGATAGAGATGAAACGCACAGACTTTAGGTATTTTCAGACCCTGCGTGTTCGCTGGGCCGAAGTAGACATGCAAAAAATTGTCTTCAACGCGCACTACCTCATGTACCTCGACACCGCCATCGGCGGTTACTGGCAAGGCCTTGGCCATGCCTTACAGCGAGGCCATGGAGCGCTTAGATGGCGACATTTTTGTTAAAAAAGCAAGCGTCGAGTTCAACGCCTCTGCCGAGTACGACGACCGCTTGGATGTCGGCTTGCGGTGCGAGCACGTGGGCAACTCAAGCATGCTGTTTCACGGCGCGATTTTTCGCGGCGATGAGTGCTTGGTCACGGGCGAGCTGATCTACGTCTTTGCCAACCCCGAGACCAAAACCAGCAAGCCCGTACCCGATGCGCTGCGCCAAGCCCTGCAACAGTTTGAACTCGGCGAGCCCACCACCCGAACTGTCGTGGGTGACTGGGCCCAACTGCAAAGCGCTGCAGGTCTGGTGCGCGAGCGCGTGTTTGTGCAAGAGCAAGGCATCAACCGCGAGGATGAATGGGACCAAATGGATGCGCTGTCTACCCATGTCGTGATTCACAACTTTTTAGACATGCCAGTGGCTACAGGGCGCCTGTTGCCGGCCGAAGAGGGCGTGGCCAAAGTCGGTCGCATGGCGGTGTTGCGGGCCGTGCGCGGGGCACGCTTAGGCGCCCAAGTGCTGACGGCGCTGATAGACGTGGCAAGGGCCAGGGGCGACGCTCAAGTGCTGCTGCACGCCCAGCGCAGCGCCGAGGGGTTTTATGCGCGCATGGGCTTTGCGCCCGTGGGTGAGCCCTTTGATGAGGTTGGCATACCGCACATCGCCATGGCACTGCAGCTTTAAAACAGCGCCCGCACGCAACAATCGGACTCAGGTCGTTGGTGGGTGCGCCAAGGGCAGGGGGCAAAACCAAAGCGAGGCCGCTGTGCTGCTGCGGCTGCCATGCTGATGGTGTGCTCAGCGCGCCGCGGGAGGCCACTCAGCGGTTTGCACCCAAGTGGCGTGGCGATCAAACGATTGCTCGCACCAGCGCGCTTGCGACTCGCCTGGCTGTTTGACGATCACCGTGCTCGTGCGGGTGCCGTAATCGTGCTCGGGCCAATGCACAAAAGCGGGGGCCAAGGCTCGCTCGGCCTCTTTGGGCACTTGGGTTTGTGGCCATTGCGATTCAGGTGGCAGCGACCGATCGCCCAAGGCCGGCCACAGCGCATCTCGCAAGCCAGTGACCAGGGCATCGCCCGTGCCTGCGCAAGCCTGTAGCGCCGCGTCAAGTGCTTGGTGCAATGACACCGCCTTGGGCCACGGGGTGTTGAGGCGCGCGTTCGACAGCGCATACGTACCGGCCGCCAAAGCCTCGCAGTGCCAATCGGCCAGTGCGCCGCCTTGCGCGTCGCGGTTGGTCAACCACCACCATTGGTCATGCCCGGGGTCAGCCAGCACCACGTTGCAGCCAGCATAGTCAAGCGGGTCGTGCTGACGTTGCCAATCTTGCAGGCTGATATCGCCAGCGCTCAACCAAGCCAAAGCCAACCCGCCGCGGCTCTTGCGCCCGGTTTCGGGGCGACCGTGGCGCACATTAGTCAAAAAAGCCAGCCGCCCAGATGCGGGGTTTTCAGCCATCCAAACGCCGCCGTCCTTGAGGTCACGCCCGCCAATCAGCTCGACCCCATTGGGGCCGCGCCACGCCTGCAGGGCTTGCGTGGGTCGCCCATAGGCCTCGTCGCGGTTGGCGGCAATCGCCCATTCAATGGCTGGGGTAGGTCGAATGGCGAAACCGATCAAGCACACAGAGGTGGCCTCAGATGTCGGTCAGCAGCTCGTAGGGCAGGCCACAGCGCTGCGCAAGAGGACCATCGGCTGTGCCAATGTGCCAGTCGTGTCCATCAGACTCGCTCACGTGCACGCTCACCAAACCGGCCCACTTGCCCTCGGTTGCGGGGGCCACATTCACCACCACACCGACGGGTTGACTGTTGGCGAACACATCGGCCCCCACTGCGATCGGCCCCTCGGCCAAGATGCGCTCGCCGCGCCGCTTGATCGCGCCGCGAAATTGGCTGCGCGCCACCACCTCTTGCCCGGGGTAGCAGCCTTTTTTAAAGGACACACCGTCCAAAGACTCCATATTGATCATTTGCGGCACCAAAGAGCCTGCCGTAGCAGCGCTCACCCAGGCCAAGCCCGACTGAATATCCAACCAGTCCCACTGGCTGCTGGCTTGGGCTGCCTCAGCACTGGCGCCGACCACCAGTGCGCGGGCAATGGCTTGCTCACCCGCAACCCCCACGGGCGCATCGGGCAACTGAATGCCCACCGACGGGCTGTCTTGGCCCGGCTCGGCCACGTGGGTCACCGACCAAACGCTGCCGCCCAAATAAGGTGTGGCGGCCGCGCCCCAAACGCCATGCACGGGGTGACTTGCGCTGACATCCTCTAGGACGCACTTGGCACGCAACACAAACATGCGCCAGCGCTTGATCAGTGCCTCTAGGGTCTCTTGTGGCACAACGACCCAGACCTCATTGCCTTGTTTGAACAAAACAAAGTTGGCCAATATGCGGCCCTGTGCGTTGCAGTAAGCGGCATAGCGGGCGCGATCGGCCTTGAGCAAAGCCACATCGTGCGTGATCTGGCCCTGAAGAAAAGCGACGGCGTCATCGCCCGAAGCTCTGATGACTCCCCAGTGATCGAGCTGAGCCCGACCCTCTAGAGTTGCTGGGTTGGATGCATTGGCGAGTGTGTTCATGTCCTTATTATCAGCCCCGGTACATAGGCACAACGCTATCATGGGCGCCCATATGTCTGGTTCAACTTCTATTTTTAGCCGCCTGCTGCGTTACCTGCTGGTGCTGGCCCTCACCGTTGCCGCCCTGGGTTTGGGTGCTCAGCAGTTGGTCAAGGCCTTGGCCAACGCAGAGCTGCAGCTCCAGGCCGGCCAGACACTGGCTACCGTGGTGGTCGAGCCCCGCGCAACGGCGCGCCAAGTCGCGCGAGACATCACACAAGCAGGCGTCAATGTGCCCGAGTGGGCGCTGTACGCTTGGTTTCGTTGGTCGGGGCAATCTCGACAAATTCAAGCGGGCACCTACGAATTTGCGCCCCCCATAAGCGCCCAAGGGGTGCTGAACAAATTGGTGCGCGGCGAACAAGCCACGGCCCGCGTCACCCTGATCGAGGGTTGGACTTTTGCGCAAGTCAGACAGGCGCTGCGCGACGCACCTGACCTCAAGCCCACCACCGCTGGCTGGAGCGAAGCCCAAATCATGGCGGCGCTGCAAATGCCTGGTGTCCACCCCGAGGGGCGGTTTTTCCCCGACACCTACATCTACCCCAAAAACAGCGATGACCTCGCCGTGTTTCGCCAAGCGGCACTGGCCATGCAGCGCAAGCTGCGCGCGGCGTGGGGTCAGCACAACAATCGCACCGCGCTGGAGTCAGCCGAAGAGTTGCTGATATTGGCCAGCATGATCGAGAAAGAAACCCAGCAGTCCGCTGACCGAGCCATGGTGTCTGCCGTGTTTCACAACCGCTTGCGCATCGGCATGCGCCTGCAAAGCGACCCCACCATCATCTACGGCTTAGGCGACGCCTTTGACGGCGACCTCAAGCGCGTGCATTTGCGCACCGATGGTCCTTACAACTCATACACGCGACGGGGACTGCCGCCAACCCCCATTGCCATGCCCAGCGCGGCATCGTTGGCTGCTGCGGCCATGCCTGCCGAGACCAAGGCGCTGTACTTTGTTGGCAAGGGCGACGGCAGCAGCCACTTCAGTGACACGCTCAGGGAACACAATAGCGCGGTGCGCCGATACATCCTCAAGCGCTAAAAGGGGGCTTGGGTGGGGTAAGCTAAGGCTTTTCGCGCGCAGTACCACCAAGGAGAATTGGCGCCATGGTTAGCAACCCCAGAGGGCTATTCATCAGTTTCGAAGGCATCGACGGAGCCGGGAAAACCACGCACATTGACGGCGTGGCGCGCCTGTTTCAAGAGCAGGGCCGTGAGGTGGTGCGCACCCGAGAGCCTGGCGGCACCGAACTGGCCGAGCAACTGCGCGAGCGCGTGCTCAACGACGACATGGACGCGCTCACCGAGGCTTTGCTGGTTTTTGCCGCTCGGCGTGACCACATTCAGCGCGTGATCACACCTGCATTGAGTCGTGGTGCCGTGGTGGTCAGCGACCGCTTCACAGACGCCACATTTGCCTACCAGGGTAGCGGGCGGCACTTTGACCTCGCAACCCTGCAACAACTCGAGTCCATGGTCCAAACGCAGCCCGACGGCAAATTGCTGCAACCTGACTTGACCTTTTGGTTTGATCTGCCCCCTGAGGTCGCCGCTGAACGCTTGAGAGACGCCAGGGTGGCCGACCGCTTTGAGCAGCAAGACTTGGCGTTTTTTCAGCGTGTCTCAGACGGCTACGCGCAACGCCACGCCGAGTCGCCCCAGCGCGTGGTTCGGCTAGACGCCAACCAGGCCCGCCATTTGGTGTGGCAACAAATCACCCACCGGCTGGTGCAAAAAGGCTGGCTGGCGATCATGGTGGCCAACCAGTTCAAGCTCAATCCATGACACAAACGCCTGTTATTGACGCCTTGGCGCCGTGGCTGCAAGACCAGTTGCGGGTGCTGGCGCCACGCCAAGCCCACGCCTTGTTGCTCACTGGCGCGCCGGGCATGGGACAGTTTGAGCTGGCCGCCGCGCTCGCCAAAAGCTGGCTTTGCGAAGCACCGATCGACCACGTGGCCTGCGGCCAATGCGCCGGCTGCCATGCTGTGGATGTGCACACCCACGCCGATTTTTCGGTGCTGATGCCAGAGACCATAGCGCTCGAGCAAGACTGGCCGCTCTCGGCCGCTGCCCAAGACGCCATCGATAAAAAAGAGCGCAAGCCCAGCCGCTGGATTCGGGTTGACGCCGCGCGCGAGGTGCTGAGCTTTGCCCAAGTGACGCGCTCGCGGGCGCCACACAAGGTGATCTTGATCTACCCCGCAGAGCGCATGAATCACGAGACCGCCAACACCTTGCTCAAGACGCTAGAAGAGCCACCACCCGGGCTGCGCTTTGTGTTGGCCACCGAAGCCTCGCACGCGCTGCTGCCCACCATACGCAGCCGCTGCCAAGCGCACACCATGGCGTGTCCCCAACCCGAACAAATTGCGGCATGGCTGAGCAGCCAAACCCAAGGCGCCAATGCCAACGATATGCAGGCTTGGCTCTACGCGTCAGGTGGCATCGCCCACAGTGCTTTGACGTGGGCGCAGCGCGGCCTGACCCATAGCCAATGGCAAGCCCTGCCTCGCCAAATAGCGGCGGGGCAGCCCGGTGCCATGGCCGACTGGGATGCCGCCGAACAGCTGCAAACCTTGCTAAAAATCGCGCATGACCTCATGGCCAAGGCAGCAGGCGGAGCGTCTCGGTTCTTTGCCGACGATGCGCTACCGCCCAGCCCAGACCTGCGCGCCTTGGCGGCTTGGCAGCAACGACTGATACAAGCCTCGCGCACCGTCGAGCACCCATTCAACCCCGGACTGATGCTAGAAGCATGGCTTTCGGACGCCCAGTCCCTGTGGACCCGATAAGCGCCCAAAGCCACTGACCCCACGATCTGACCCCCATGTTCATTGACTCACACTGCCACCTCAACTTTCCAGAGCTGCGCTCTCAACTTGACGACATCTTGGCCCAAATGGCCCAAGCCCAAGTCACACGGGGGCTGTGCATCAGCACGACGTT
>CBFIFT010000113.1:0-6026 GCA_965661935.1 Burkholderiaceae bacterium
CAAAGCGCGCGATACCTACGAGATCATGCGCGCCGAAGACGTGGGTTGGTCCGCCAACAAGATCGTTTTGGGCAAACTCTCTGGGCGCAATGCGTTCAAGCAACGCCTCCAAGAGTTGGGCATTGAGCTCGAAAGCGAGGCTGATGCCAATGCTGCGTTTGCCCGCTTCAAAGAATTGGCAGACCGCAAAGCTGAGATCTTCGACGAAGACATCATCGCGCTGGCCAGTGAAGACGCGGCTGCTCACGCGGATGACCAGTTTGGCCTGGTTTCCTTGCGCCAAGCCAGCGAGACCGGCGAGCGTCCACACGCAACCGTGGTTTTTCAGCACGGTGGCACCGAGGTCAAGGCGGATTCCGATGGCAATGGCCCCGTTGATGCCTCTTTCAAGGCCATCGAGTCAGTTGTCAAAAGCGGCGCGGAGTTGATGCTTTATTCTGTTAATGCAATCACATCTGGCTCGACAGAAAGTCAAGGCGAAGTGACTGTGCGGTTGCAAAGAGCTGGTCGTGTTGTCAACGGCGTGGGTGCAGACCCGGACATCGTGGTGGCGTCAGCCAAAGCGTATTTGAGCGCACTGAATAAGCTCAACTCCAAGGTTGAGCGCCTGAGCCCGCAAGGGTTATGACGCCACAGGGCGGCTTAAAAAACGCAGGCACATGCCTGCGTTTTTTTATTTCAGAACAACAATTTGCGATCAAAAACTAGACGAAGTCTGACGGATCGTTATACTCTTTACCTGAGCTGGCAGTAAACGCTGCAAGTCTTTGATTTAAATCAGTTTGTCCCTTCTCCAAAATGCCCGAATTGTTAAACGCTGACTTATGCTCTTGAAAACGTTCTTTGTCGCTTTGATCGCAATGGGGTGGGGTATTGCCTCGGCAGACGCTGCCAAAGTTGCCGCTTTGCAAGATGCGCGTGCTGCGCTGCGCTTGGTTAATCAAGGTGCCTCCGAGCCTACTGACGCGGCCACTCACGGCTCAAAAGCCAAACAAAAGTCCAGAGGCCAGGCTAAAAATCAAGCCAAATCGAGCCGAAGAGATTCCAAGCGCGCAACCGCCAAGGCCGCTTCTCGGTCAAAGACCCGTTTCAGTGCCTCCAAAGGATCTGTTGGTCATCAAATGGGTCTGAACCGCGTCCGCGACAGCTTGAACTTGCGTTCAAGCGTGGCATTCGTGATGGACCCGGACAGTCAAGAAGTGCTGTTCAGCAAAAACGAAGATGTGGTTCTGCCGATTGCTTCTCTGACCAAGCTCATGACCGCTTTGGTTATTGTCGATCAAGGGTTAGACATGAACGAGGTGATCCGAGTGACCCGCGCGGATATCGACCGACTGAAAAACAGTTACTCGCGTTTGCGCGTGGGCTCCAAGCTCACCCGCAAGCAGCTGTTACACATCGCTTTGATGTCCAGCGAGAACCGCGCTGCGCACGCCTTGGGACGCACTTTCCCCGGGGGTATGGAAGCATTTGTTGCGAACATGAATGCGAAGGCTGCGCTGCTGGGGATGACCTCGACCGAGTTTGTTGAACCCACGGGCTTGTCGAGCGGCAATCGCTCAAATGCCAAAGATTTGGCACGGCTGGTCAGTGTTGCGTCGAGCCGCGAGATGTTGCGAGAACTCACCACCGACGAAGACGCGACGGTAAGGGCCGGTAGGCGGCAGTTGGCGTATCGCAATACCAATGCGCTGGTCCGGTCCAGTCGCTGGGACATTGAGTTGCAAAAGACGGGCTATATCCGCGAGGCGGGTCGCTGTTTGGTGATGAAGGCTCAGTTAGCGGACCGATCGGTCATCATGGTTTTCTTGGACTCAGTTGGCAAAAACTCTCGCCTGGGTGACGCGAACCGGGTGCGCAAATGGCTGGAATCAAGCCAACATTACAGCCAAGCAAAGGATGAGGCCGGTCGCCAATCCTGACCGCTTTAGGCTATCGAGGAAATGTCCCCTCCAGCGCCAGAGTAGCCCAGTGATTGAGAGATGTCCCGTGCGGTTTGCTGCAACTTCGAGGCCCACGCCTCATCTAGGCGGCTTGCGGGCGCCGAGATGGACAGTCCAGCCACCAGCTGGCCTTGGTCATCAAAAATGCCTGCGGCCATGCAGCGAACACCAAGCTCCAACTCTTCGTTGTCTCTGGCCATACCTGCCCGGCGCGCGGCCTCGAGCTCGCGCTCCAGCGCTGGCAATTGGGTGATGCTGTTTTTGGTCTGGCCAGCTAAGCCGGTCCGGGTGGCATAGGCTCTCAATCGGGCAGGCTCTTCTGCGGCCAAGAATAACTTACCAACCGATGTCAAATGCAGTGGTGCTCTGCCGCCAATCGCTCTGACCACCTGCATGCCAGATCGCTCGCTGTAGCTTCGTTCGATGTAAACAATTTCGTCGCCTTGTCTCACGCTCAGGTTGACTGGTTGTTGAATTTGTCGGTAGAGATCCCTCATGGCCGTTGCGGCCACGTCTCTGATATTCAAACGCGCCTTCACCAAGTTGCCCAGCTCCAAGAGCCGCATACCCAATCTGTATGTTCCAGACTCGGGGCGGTCGACAAATCGATCGATCGCCAAATCGTTCAGAATGCGGTGGGCTGTCGAGGGGTGCAGGCCCGTTTTTTCACTGATCTCTTTGAGCGACATCGCCTCTTCTTTAGACGACAAGACCTCAAACAGGGTGAACATCCGCTCAATGACTTGAACTGTTGGCTTGGCTTGATTTGACGGGCTGTGCATCACGCGTTCGTGTGTGGTTGGATCATCCCACTATTTTACAAGGTGAAAAATCAATGTGAGCAATGGGTTGGCTTGCTTCACGTACGCCGCGGCTGAGTCAGGGGACCATGAGGTCGCCATGCGCCGTGGATGAGTCGTTCCTGTGGCAAGAACGCATTTTTGTAGACCATCTTTTGACAATCTTCGATCCAATAGCCCAAGTAGACGTGGGCTAGCTTCAAGCGTTTGGCTTGTTCGATTTGCCAGAGGATGCCGTAGGTGCCGAGGCTGGCCTTGTGTTGAGGTTCATAAAACGTGTAAACCGCTGAAAGTCCGTCGCCCACCACGTCGATGATGGACACCATGACCAATCGGGCAGGCCCATCGGGCTGAGGTTCCCAAAACTCAACCAAACGGGTGTTGACATGCGAGGCCAGCAAAAACTGACGGTACTGCTGAGGATCGTCCTCGTCCATGCCCCCGCCCGCGTGTCGAATGGTTTGGTAACGCTGATAGAGCGCAAAGTGCGAAGCATCGAAAACGGGGCTCATCATGCGCGTTTGCAAGTGGCCCAGGCGTTTCAGGGTGCGCTTGTGTTGGTTCGACGGCATGAATCGATCCACGGGAACGCGCACGGACACACAGGCTTCACATGCATCGCAATGTGGCTTGTAGGCAAACAGCCCACTGCGCCTGAAACCTTTTTGAATCAGGTCACTGTATACATCTGCTCGCACCTGGTCACTGGGCGTCGCGACCTGAGAGCGAGCAACCCTGTCTGGCAGGTAGCTGCAAGGAAATGGCGCGGTTGCATAAAACTGAATGGCTTCCCAGGGAAGCTCTTGTGGGTGAGTCATGGCGTCAGCCGGGTTGGACCTTTGTAGCGAGTCTGTGGTCCCAACTTTGCCACATCTCAGGCACGAACGTCCAAGGGGGGGCCGGTTCACATATGCGCGATGCGACTACTGCGGCAAAGTCACCTGCCGGTATCGGGCGCGCGCCCATCAGCGCCAAATGTTCAGTCTCTTGTTGGCAGTCGATCATGCCCATGCCGTGTAGGCTGCAAAAAGCAACAAGCGCAGCCAATGCGGCTTTAGAGGCATTGGGGGTGGTTGAGTACATCGATTCACCAAACACCATTCGTCCCACATTGACGCAGTAAAGCCCCCCGATGCGCTGGTCTTGCCACCAGGTTTCTACGCTGTGAGCGTAGCCTTCGCGGTGAAGGTCGACGTAGGCATCTATCAACTCGGGCATGATCCAGGTGCTCGACTGGGTGCGCCGACGTGCCGTGGCGCAGGCTTGGATGACCGCCTCAAAATCGTGGTCGAACCGAATCGACAAGTCGCCGCTGGCCAATCCATGAGCGACCCATTTGCGCAGGCTGCGATGAAATCGAAACTCATTGGTGCGCAGCACCATGCGGGGCGATGGATACCACCAGAGCACGGGCTGGTTTTCGGCGTACCAAGGGAATACGCCCATCCGATAGGCCTCGAGCAAGCGCTCTGCGCCAATGTCGCGACTCGCGACCAAAAGCCCGGGCACAAGCGAGGCTGGCCCCCACGCGGTTTGGGGTGCCGGTAAGGCTTGGTGGGGTTCGACCCAAGGGATGGGCGATTCGCCGGGTTCTGTCATGTTGTTGGGAGTGGGAGGCAGATGAAAATCACGCGCAGGAAAAACCACCTGCGCATTCTTTATCGGCTTGCCGGCGGCTTTTTTGAGTCCCAGTCCAGGTGATGAAATCCAAAGCGTCCCGCTTTGGCGTCGCGAAAATGCGCCTCTAAAGTCAACCGCACCGTGGCAAACGCCAGCTCATCCCAAGGAACTTCGGCTTCATCGAAAAGTTTGACCTGCAAAGACTCTGGTCCCGGGTTGAACGCCTCACTATTGAGCGTGGCCCGATAAAAAAGGTGCACCTGTCCGACCACCGCCACGTTGATCAGACTGAACAGCGGCCCCATATCGATATCTGCTCCTGCTTCTTCGTCCGTTTCACGCGCGGCGCCCTGGGCTGTGGTTTCGTCGAGCTCCATGAACCCAGCTGGAAGCGTCCATTTTCCTAAACGCGGCTCAATGGCACGCTGGCACAACAGAACGCGCCCGTCCGCCGCACACGGGAGCGTTCCGACCACCACCAGCGGGTTCACGTAATGCACCGTGTGACAGGCGGTGCAGACCGCACGCGTTCGGGTGTCACCGTCGTCGGGTCGGCGGTGAGCAACAGGCTGACCGCAAGCGCGGCAAAAGTGGATGGATCGGTCAAACATGGGAAACCTTTTCGAATCAAGTGGCTGGCATGCATTGTGCACACAGACGCCCAAACGTTTAGTCCAAAAGCAATGACCTCAGAGACCCATTGAATGTATCTGTCGTTGCCCATGGTGGCGCCAATTGCATGATACTTGGCACATGAGCGTGACCCAGTTTCGATGGACCAGCGGATCTTCTAGTCCAGAGTTCCAAGTTTCTATTTTTGTCACCGACCGGCGCGATGGACTCTCGCAAGCGCCTTGGTCGGACTTCAACCTTGCGATGCACGTCGGTGACGACCCTGCCGCGGTGCAATCTAACCGCGAGCTCTTAACCGATGCCATTGGGGTGCCTGTCGCATGGGCGGATCAAGTGCACGGGACGCACATTGCCCAGGTGGGTGCAAGCCCGTGTGAAGTCCCAACGGCAGATGGCTTGCTGACCACGGTGCCCGGGCTGGCGTGCAGCATGTTGGTGGCGGATTGTTTACCTGTGGTGCTCAGTCACCGGGTACACCCTTGTGTCGCGAGTGTGCACGCAGGCTGGCGAGGCCTGAGTGCAGGGGTCATTGAGGCGGCTATTGCGAGCATGGCGCGGGCCGTGGGCGAGCCGGTTACGGAAGTTGCCTTGCAGCTCAGCGCATGGCTGGGGCCCTGTATTGGCCCAGAGCACTTCGAAGTCGGTCCAGAGGTCAGGCTGGCACTGGAAGACGGTCTCGAAGTGCCAGATGGTTTGTTCGCGCCCTCAGTTCGCGGCGGGCGCCACATGGCGGATTTAGCGGCGCTCGCCAGGCTGAGGTTGGTTAAAGCCGGCGTTGCTGAGCTCAGTGGCAACGACAGCTCGCCCATGTGGTGCACGCATGGTCAACCGCGCAGGTACTTCAGTCACCGACGAGATGGGGCGAAACTGGGCACCACGGGACGCATGGCTGTTGGGGTTTGGATCAGTCGGAGGATTTGATTTTCTCGCCTGCATTCGACTGTGGCGGCGCGTGGGTTTCTGCTGCCTCTTGGGCCTCTTGGGCCTCTTGGGCTTTTTTTCTGGCTTTTCGGGCCGGTGTGCTCAAAAT
>CBFIFT010000114.1:0-6016 GCA_965661935.1 Burkholderiaceae bacterium
CGGCTGGCCGGTTGTTACCCACGGCGTGAACTATGGCACTGGCACCCCACTCGGCGAGGGGCAGACCAAGGTTGGCATGGAGGAGGCGCGGAAGATTTGGGCCCCCTCGATTGCGCCCTCGGGCATGGCTTTTGTCACGGGGCAAAAATTCCCCAAGTGGTCAGGCAACCTGTTGATTGGCTCCCTGCGCGCACAGACGCTGGTGAGACTCGAACTCGATGGTGACACCGTGGTTGATGAAGAGCGCTTGCTCGTGGGTCAGATTGGCCGAATTCGCGACGTGCACGTGGCCAATGACGGTTTGGTCTACTTGCTGACAGACGCCCCAAACGGTGCTATGTATCGATTGTCAAGAGCCCTGCGTTAGGGCAAAGGCCGCGGTGTCATTTCGCTTGCTGCTTGATGCGGCGTCGTGGAACCCATAGCCGCACCGGGCTGCAGGGCACACAGTAGCCGAAGCGACGTCGCTCAAACCGCATCTACGTGTGGGCGCAACGACATTCAAAGGGCACTCAATCGCCGATACGGCATCAAGTCTGCGACGCGCCAAATGGACATCGGTGCCATCTGTGCAGAGCTGACACATGATCGCTTTGGCAAAATTTCCACAGACCGATCACTAAAATGCCAACATGAAACCTACAACATTCACCCCCACCTTTGCGCAACCCGTGGTCGTTTTTGAAGTTGACGATCACGCAAGCCTGGATCAAGAATTGCTGGCGCATATTTATGCACTCAAAGATCGCTACGACCACAGCGCCCGAACCAACAAGGGGGGCTGAAGAAACCGGGGGAATTTTTTCAATGACTCGGCACCTTGTGTGCAGGCCCTGTCAGGGAAGATCAAAGAAGCAGCCATTTCGTTTCTGCAGGCCTGCCAAGTAGAGGCCTCTCTGGAAGGGGCGCGGGTGTCTCTGACTGGTTGGTCCAACGTCAATGAGCAAGGCCACTACAACGCGCCCCACCGCCATCTCGGCGTTGATGTATGCGGCTGCTACTACGTTTCTCAACCATCCACCGATAATTTGTCCACGGGCAACATTGAGTTTTTGGACAACCGCAACGTCATCCCACTGCAACAACGTTTTGGGGGACCGGTTTTTCGCACGTCGCTGCCGTTGCGCCCCGCGCCGGGGCAATTGGTGGTTTTTCCCTCGTTCCTAACCCATTGGGTACCACCCAATCAATCCAACGAAGCAAGGGTTGTCATCGCCTGGAACGCCATGGTCGAAACGGTCGCCGACAGAGAGTCCAAAGCGCAACAAAGGGCGCGCCGATCCGGGCGAAATTGAGGTTTACCCCGCACTCAGGCGGGATTCACCTCACTGAGAGCCTGTTCCATGGCCTGCACCAATTGAGCCGGGGGCTGCGCCCCAGACACGGCCCAACGGTGGTTAAAGACAAACAAGGGTACCCCTTGCACGCCGCGCGCGCGCCATTGGGCATCCACCTGTGCAGCCTGAATCTGCGGCTCGGCGCCCTGCAACCAGCAACGCTCAACCTGTTCTTGAGAGACGCCCACACTGGCCAGTGCACCCGCAACCTCGGTGGCACTCGTCATGTCCACCCCGTCCAAGAAAAAGGCTTGGAATAGCGCACGCGCAACCGCGTGCTGCTGAGGCCGGCCTGCAGTCTCGAGAATGAGTGCGTGCAGCGCTAACGTATTGGGCTGTCGCTTGATTCGTGACCAATCAAAGCGAATACCGGCCTGTTCTCCCGCGGCGGCCATTCGATCCATAACCTCATCGTGGCGGCTTCCAAATTTGGCTCTGACGTAGGCGTCGCGCTCGACGCCTACCCGATCCAGATCTGGGTTGAGCTGAAACGCCGACCATTCGACGACCGGTTCTGGGCGCTCAGGATGCCTGAGTCGCCAATCTGCGAGGGCAGACTCGAGGTGATGCAATCCAATGAAGCACCAAGGGCACACCACGTCTGAAACGACGGTGATGTGCAAGCCATGAGGAACATCAGGGTCGGACATAACTCCAACCGGCTTGCTGCTTACCCATGATTTCTACAACCCCGGAAGGGACGTAAGCAATCGAGGCGTTCATTTGCTCTTTGGATAGCTTTTTGGCGCGCATGGTGTTTTGACATGCCACCACTCGAACGCCTGCACCAACGGCCTGTGTGACGCGAGCTGCGGTCTTGGCATCGGCCATCAACATGCCTATTCCGGGCCCGTACGCCACGATTTCTACCTCTGCTTTGTCGCCCATGGCCTTGAGCACATTGCCGGCATTGTTCAATGCCAAGTTCCAAGTCTGAACGCTGTCCTCACTCACCTGAAAAACGACTTTCCCAGCGCCGCCATCAGCCGAGGCTGTGCCGGTGGCCAACAGAGAAAGGGCTGCAAATGTCGCGATCAACCATTTTTTCATTTTCGTCTCCTATAACGTTGAATATTTAGACAACCATAACCTTATCAGTATTAACTGATAAACACCTCAGGACATACCCGCGTTCATGCCCCAGTCCATCTTCTAGCCCAGTCAGGCGTTCACCGGCCATAGGTGCCCATCGCTTCCGACCAGTGAGCCTTTCACCACTGCGTTTGGGTAAGCTGCGGACCACGCCTGGACGTACCTTTTGACCTGCTCAACCCCTTCGGGCTGCTGGTTGGGATAACGAGAAGATTTGAAGTCCAAGATCAACCACGCACCCTGTTTGTCTTGCACGACGCGGTCCATTCGCACCAGTTCGCCCTGCCAACGGACCTCGACCTCAGCATACGCGCGTGCCACTTGAGCACTGTCCCATGTCCACGCGGCATCCCCTTGCACAATGGCTCGGGCCCAAGATGAGACTTCCTCTAGCTCTGCGTCACTTAGATTCCATTGACGCCGAACTTGCCGCTTCATGCCTTCACTCCAACCCCGATCGGGGGCCCACCATTGGAGCAACTGGTGCATGGCCTCACCCAGACTAGAAGCGCGATCTGTGTCCACTGGTGAAGGCTCGGAGAGTTCAGACTGAAGCGCCCTGCTCTGCGTCACAGGGTGCAAATGACTGAATTTGGGCTGATACGCTGGCAATACTTTGAGCTCGCTGGGGTCATCCAATGCCGGGGCTACGGCTGCGCGTTCGTCACTCAGGGGCTCGGCCGTGACGCCACAAGCCTGAATCACTTCGTACCAAGAACCTTCGGCGTTTCGGCTGCCGAGCCTGCCACTGACAATCAACCGCTCGCCAGCGCGAGTCATCGCGACGTAAAGCAAGTTAGAGTTTTCAGCCTCACGGGCCCACATCTCGCGCTCAAAAAGGCTCTGTGCACAAATGGGGGGCTTCTTTTCTTTGGCAACGAAAATCACCCGAGCGGGCTTGGCCGACTCGGGAGGCCAATCGAGCAACACCTCGTTAGAGCCTGAAGCCCTTGGCGGGGCGTGCGCGTCCATGAGCACAACCCAGGGTGCCTCAAGCCCTTTGGCTCCGTGAACCGTCATCAGCCTCACGCTTTGCTCGGGGCTTGGCCAACTCACTTCTTGTGCGTTGTGGCGCAACTCATGAACCCATTGCAGAGGCGTCAAAAACCGCCCGCTCTGTATGCTTTGACTGGCATCTAGCAACGCAGCCAATTGCAGCTGGGCTTGGCGGCGCGCACTCGCAGGCACGCATCGCAAGTACGCCTCCTCAGCCTGCACCGCATCAAACAAGCCAATCAACGCATCTTGCATAGGCAAGGTTTGCAAGTCATGCGCCAGCATCAAGCAAACCCGCCGCCAGGCTTGCCACGTGCGCTGCCAATCGTCGTCTGTGCGTGCGCTGGGCTTGTGCTGACTCAAGTCTGCCCGCGTCAATGTTTCCCACCAACTTTGAAAGCCGCCTTGCTTTTTGGCCGCGGCCACAGCCAGCAAGTCATCGTCACTGGCACCCATCCACGGTGACTTGAGCACGTGAGCCATAGCCATGTCACCGACTCCCAGAGCGGCGACTTCAACAAACGCCAAAACATCGCGCACAACCGGTGCGTCACTGAGCAAGGTCTTTTCTGTATACGCGTTGGCAACGCCCAACTCGGTCAGCGCCTGGCTGGTGAGATCTAGGCTGTCGCGCTTTCGCGCCAAAATCAAAACGTCATCAGGCGCAACGCGTCCTTGATCTATGGCTCGCTTGAGCCAGACCGCAACAGCTCTCGCCTCGGTGATGGCGCCACTTATGCTGACCTCGAACTTTGACGCCTCAAAGGTGTCGCGCCAGATGTCTGGCTTTTTGGCAGAGGCCTGACTGGGCTCATCCCCAGAAGGGTCACTGGCATCACCTATCAGGGGTAAGCACAAAACCTCGCCCGCAACGTCGCTGCTGGTGCTGTGGGGACGAAATGACGCCGCCGTCTCACCAAAGGCAGCCACTTCGGGCATCACAGCGTTCAATACCTCGACCACCTTGCGAGCGCAACGCCGAGTGTGATCGCACGCCAGAACATTGGCGCCAAGCCCCGCCACCAAAAAGTCTCTGGCCTGCGTGAACACCCGCGGGTCGGCGCGTCGAAACCGATAGATCGATTGCTTGGGGTCTCCCACCAAAAACACGTTGAGGCCCCCTCCTCCGCCGGCACCGGCGTAAGCGCCCAGCCACGACCGAAAGGCCTGCCATTGCATGGGGTTGGTATCTTGAAACTCGTCGATCAAGATGTGCCTGACTTTTTGTCCCAAGCGCTCTTGAATCCAATCCGCCACGGGGCCTTCACTCAACAAAGAAACAGCAGCGCTCTCGAGGTCGACCATGTCCACCAAACCACGCCCACGCTTCACCTTGGTATAGGCGTCGATCAAGGCAAGCGAAAGCTTTGAAAGCCTTTGTTGGTGCAAGTAACAAGCATGCTGGTGCTTGAGCCGCCCCCAAGAGTCCAGGTATTCTTGCGCTGCCTCTAAAACCTCGGGATCCTTGGCGCCTAGCCCTTTGATGCGTCGCTCTCCTTTGGCCGTTCGCAGGACGTCCCACACCGTCGCCATGTCTCCCGCGCTCAACGCGATTTCGAGCTTGGCGCCGCTTTTTCTCGACGCTTCGCTGCGTGGGCTTTGGCCCAACGACACAGCTGCAGCCTGCAGCGCCGCGTAAAAGTCAGGCTCACGCGACATCACCTCGTGATCGGCATACACGCCAGACCAACGCGGCTCGACTTCAAGTGGCGGCCTCACGCTGTTTGCCAACACACCCGCTTGTTCCGCAAGTACCAACTCAACACGCCAATCCAGCGCCCTGAGCAAAGCCTTCTCAACCGCCCCACGCCCTGAATACGCCACTGCATCCAAATACAATTGACGCAATTCATCGGTCGCATCCATTTGCACCAAAAATTCGCCCCAGGCGTGCTGCTTCAAGGCGCTGTCTTGTTCGAGTAACTCGTACTGGGGTGGCAACCCCAGTTGCCTCAAAGCCTCTATTGGCGCCAGCCGAAGCAGTTGCGCAAACCAGCTGTGAAACGTCTTGACTTGCACATCGGTGGGGCTACTCAACAGCTGTGCGTAAAGGCCCCGAGCTCGACCAACCATTGCGGCGTCGGCATCACGGACACCTCTTTGACTCAACGAGGTTTTGATGCCTGCATCATCAGCCTGCGACCATTCAAGCAACAACTCAAACAATCGAGCGCGCATTTCAGCGGCGGCCTTTTTGGTGAACGTGATCGCCAATATTTGATCGGGCGCCGCGCCCTGCAACAGAGCTCGGGCCATGCGTGCCACCAAGATCCAAGTCTTGCCTGCGCCAGCACATGCCTCCACCACCACGTTGCGCTCGGGGTGGCAGGCCAGCTGATAAAAGCTTTGGGCATCACACTGCTGCGCGTCCACCGAATAAAACAATTCGCTCAAGCTGACTCTCCCCAATGCGCCTTGCGGCACAGTCCGCTGGCGCTGCAAAATTCGCACAAGGGCGGTTCGCCCAATGCCCGCAGGGTCTCGCCAGTTTTCATACGGCGCCAATCGTTGACGACTTGAAGCTCGATCTCTTGTGCCAATTCAGGCGCCATACCTTGCTCAACCCATTGCGCGTCGGCAGAACGGCCCTC
>CBFIFT010000115.1:0-3290 GCA_965661935.1 Burkholderiaceae bacterium
TACGCCTGTCGCGTCGCAGATGACGCGTATGGGCACTTTTACGCGGACGACCTGACCCACCATGGCGTGCAAAGCTGCATCCACAAATCCAAAAGCACGGGACACACAGGAACCTGCTTGGTGATGATCACCCCTGACGCCGAACGCACCATGAGCACGCATTTAGGCGTAAGCGCTGAATTGTGTCGTGACGAGGTTGAAGCCGAGGCCATCGCTAGCAGTTCGATTTATTACATGGAAGGCTACTTGGCGGCTTCGCCCACAGGCCTAGAAGCAGCGCTGGTAGGCCGCGACATCGCGCGCCGCAGTGGGGCTCAGTTGGCGTTGACGCTCAGCGACGTCAGCATGATCCAGTTTTGCCGGGATGGCTTGCTCGCCATGCTCGCAGACGGTGTCGACTATTTGTTCGCCAACGAAGCTGAAATCAAGGCTTGGCTAAGCACCGACTCGATCGATGTGGCTCTGCGCGAGGCGGGGCAATTGGCCAAGACGGTGTGCATCACGCTCGGCGCCCAAGGCTGTGCCATCTTGCAAGGGGAGGTCACGACGCGCGTTGCCGCCCCTGCCGTTCAACCCGTTGACACGAACGGCGCGGGCGATATGTTTGCAGGCGCATTTTTGTATGCGTGCCGCCAAGGTCGAACAGTTGCACAGGCTGCGCAACTGGCCACTGCTGCTGCTTCGGCAGTCGTTGCTCAACAAGGCAACCGCATGCCCACGCCGGACCTGCTTAAGGTGAGAAACCAGTGGCTGCAGGCGAACGGCTGAGCCTCAACACCCGCCCTCCACACACACGCAAGCTATTAGCTCAGTGAGAGGCTGCCCGCTGGCGCCTGTCGCCTCGGCGTTGCTGCGGCAAATCAAGCTGCTCTAGGATGGGCGAACGGCTTGTGCTGCCGCCAACCGGAGACAGGAATGACTGCAAATGACATCTGCAAATGGGGTGCCGTCGAATTGAGTGAGCGGATTCACAGCCGCCGCGTGACCTGCGAAGCTGTGATGCAGGCCTATTTGGACCGCATCGACTCGGTCAACCCCAAGCACAATGCCATCGTGATGAGGCTTCAGGCCGATGAGTTGCTGGCGCAAGCCCAAGCTTGTGACCGCGAGTTGGCGAGCGGCCACAGCCGCGGGTGGCTGCACGGCATTCCCTTGGCGATCAAAGACACGGCCAATCTCAAAGGGGTGCCCACGACTCTCGGACATGCAGCACTCAAAGAGGCGCTGGCGCCAGAAGACAGCCCCATGGTGGCTAGGCTGCGCGAAGCCGGGGCGCTGTTTGTAGGCAAAACCAATGTGCCAGAGTTCGCCTTGGGCTCTCACACCTACAACCAAGTCTTTGGCGCGACGCGCAACGCCCTCAACCCTGAAAAATCAGCCGGGGGCAGCAGCGGCGGTGCGGCGGCGGCGTTGGCTCTGAGGATGCTACCCGTGGCAGATGGCAGCGACTTCATGGGCTCGCTGCGCAACCCTGCGGCATGGAACCACGTGTATGGCATGCGCCCCTCACAAGGCCTGGTGCCTTTTGCCCCAGGCGCAGATGTCTGGCTGGATCAACTTGGAACCGAGGGCCCTATGGCTAGGCATGTGCGAGATTTGCGTGCCATGCTCGTGACACAAGGCGGCTTTCACCCCAGCCGCCCGTTGAGCTGGAGCCTGCCGCAATCCACGTCGAACCACCGCGCTGATCTGAAGGGCGTGCGCATTGGGTGGCTGGGAGACTTGCAAGGACACTTGGCCATGGAGCCCGGTGTTCTAAGCGCCTGTGAATCTGCGCTGGAAAAAATGAAATCTGCAGGCGCAGTGGTCAAACCCGTCATGTTTGAGATGGACCCCGAAGTTGTGTGGCTTGCTTGGCTGGTATGGCGCAGCATTTTGGTTGGCACAAAAATCAAACCCGTGGTCTCGCGCCCTGGCGCTTTTGCCCAGACCAAGCCTGAGGCGCTTTGGGAATTGGAGCAAGCGCAACGCTATGAACTGGCCGACTTCTTATCAGCCAGTGCCAGTCGCACGGCCTTTTACAACGCCATGCTCAAGCTGTTCAATGAATGTGACATGCTGACTTTACCCAGCGCCCAAGTTTGGGCTTTCGATGTCAATGCTGACTGGCCCAAGCACATCGGATCGCGCCCCATGGACACCTACCACCGATGGATGGAAGTCACCATATACGCGACGTTTGCTGGTTTACCGGCGGCCAGCGTGCCGTGCGGAATCGACCCGAAATCTGGCACGGGGATGGGCATACAGTGCATTGGTCGCCCACACGATGACCTGAACTTGCTAGATATGTTGCAGGTCTTGGAAGAAAAAATCGATGGAATATAAATCTATAGTTAACCTAACAAGTTAATATTAACTATAAAGAAACCATTTAGACCCTTCGCGCTTATTATCGCAGGCATGTCGCGCTTTGAAACATGGGTCTCCCCTGCCCGCCTGCGACTCGAACGACTCATCAACAGCGACCCCAAAGCAGCAGAGAGTTTTTACCTGCGCTTGTCTTTTGTGACAGTCGCTTTGCTGTGGATGATCAGTCCGAGCGAACACTTGGTACCGGTTTACGGCTGGTGCACGCCTGCGCTGGCCTTGTTGGTGATTTTGGACGGCCGCCCTTGGGTGCCCAAACACTTGCCCTATTGGTGCTTGTTGGTGATCGTGTCAGCCACCGTCGTGTACGGCTCGATTTGGATCAACGGGCCTTCATCCATATTCTTGCTGGTCTTTACCGCGTTGCCAGTGGCTGCTTTTTGGATTGTCGGCACGCGCGCGCTCGCCCCATTGGTGCTGATTTTGGGCAGCAGCTTAGCGGCCACGGTTTGGATCTATGTTGCACTGGACTACCCCGCGGCGATCCCACACAACGACTACTCGGCCCTGCTGTTGATTCTGGTCACTGGCATCAATGTTTTCGGCTTGCCACTGGTCGCCCAAGCACAGCTGCAGCGCGTCAGCCAACAGTCTCAGCAGCGCAACCTTGAGCTCAAGCAAACCAAGACATTCCTGCTTGAGCAACAAAAGCGTCAAGATGCCTTTGTGGCAGCCGTCAGCCATGAACTGCGCACCCCCATGCACGCTATTTTGGGTACGCTTGAGACCTACACCGGTCAAGCCCCAACACCAGATCCCGACAGCGACCTGGCCTACCAGGCCATGCGACACTCGGCGAGACATTTGATGACGGTGATCGATGACTTGCTTGATTTCTCGCAGGCTCAATCCGGTCACTTGCGCACAACCAGTCGCCCCATGCCTCTGCCACAGTTGCTCAGAGACTTGGCGGCCATGAT
>CBFIFT010000115.1:3300-5968 GCA_965661935.1 Burkholderiaceae bacterium
CGAGCCGAAGAAAAAAAGCTGCAATTGCACGTGGACCTGGCTGAAGACTTACCTGAATGGGTGGTAGGGGACAGCGACCGGATTGCGCAAGTCATCATCAACTTGCTTGGCAACGCCATGAAGTTCACTGATTCAGGCGAAGTGACGATGCAGGCGAAATACACAGCAGATCAGCAGCTGGTCCTGAGTGTGAAAGATACCGGGCGCGGCATCCCCGAGGCGCAGATCGGCAGCGTTTTTGAGCGGTTTTCACCGCTGACAGAGTTCACCCGCGGCAAATACGGTGGCACGGGCTTGGGGCTATCGATTTCAAAGAACATTGTTGAATCCATGGGCGGTAGCATTGGGGTGAGCACGCAAAAAGACAAAGGCAGCAATTTTTGGTTCCGCATTCCCCTGCCCCCGTTGACCAAAACCGATGATGGCGCTGCGGCACCTGGTGACAAACCACTGAGCCAGCTGCGCGCGCGCATATTGATCGTGGACGACAGCGACATCAATCGAAAAGTCGCGCGTCAGATGTTGCTCCACCAACTGCCCAACCTAGACATCAGCGAGTGCGATAACGGGCTAGAGGCAGTTGAGTTGGCCCAACGCCATGAGCTGGACCTGATCCTGATGGATGTGGTGATGCCCAAAATGGATGGCATTGAAGCCACGCGCCGAATCAAGAGCCAGGTCGGTTCGCCACCCGTGATTGCGTTGACAGCTGACGTCTCTGAGTCTGCGCGCGTGGGGTGCTACGCCGCGGGTGTCGAAAGCATACTGCTCAAGCCATACAGCCGAGATGCATTGATGGATGCTGTGACCCATGCCTTGCATTCAGAGAGGCTGAATTGATGCCCCTCAAGCCTCTCAGCGTTCAACCCAGATGGAAAGCCCGTTTGCATCAATGGCTCGATGAGTTGCTGTCCGCGCAGCCCGATCGGCAGCTTGAGTTCATATTGGGCATGACCTGGATGATATTGGCCGTAACCGCCGCGCTCGCCCCCATATCTGAGCTACAAGTCGTGAGTCTGGCGGGCATGGCTGTCACACTCGGCATCACCGCTGGGCACTTGAGTGCACCACACAAACGCGTACTTTGGGTGTGGTTGCTGTGGATCATGTGGCAAGTCCAAGCCACTGTGGGCAGTTACTTGCAAGGCGGCATTTGGTCGCCCCACGTGGGCTATTACTTCATTTGCAGTATGTCCATTTTGGTGAGCATTGGCTGGCGTTCCGCATTGCTCACCATGGGCAGCACATTGGTGGCCATTTTGGGCATGACCTACTTGAATGTGAAGGGGCTGATGCCGCCGTCGCAACTCAATGACACTGAATGGGCATGGCCAGTGGTTTCAGTCGCCATGCTGATCATCGCGCTGACCTCGCTGCCGATTCTGGCATTTTCGGCAAAAGTCAAGGCGGTTCGAGATCTCGAGAAAGACAGCGCAGAGCTCAAAGTCGCAGAGCAAAAGCTGCTCGATCACCAAAGTCAGCAAAGGCAATTTGTTGCCTCAGTCAGTCACGAGCTGCGCACGCCGATTCATGCCATTATGGGCTTGCTGCAAACGATCGAGACCCAAGACGCCGCGTTTCCCGAGCGTGTCGAGTCATCTCAAATTCTCAAACGGCACTCGGCCATTCTCTTGAATCGAATCAATGAGTTGCTGGATTTTTCCCAGCTTCAAGCCAATCAATTGACCCTGCAGATGAAGCCATTGGACTTGCATGAGCTGATCCGTGATTTGTCCACCGAGTATGCGGCGCAGGCTTCACAGGCGGGTATCGGCTGGAGCACAGAAATCGCTCCAAATGTCCCCAGGGTGGTTCACGGCGACGTTCAAAGGACGCAGCAAATCCTGTGCATCGCGATCGATAACGCGCTCAAGTTCACGCACCAAGGCGGTGTCCGACTCGACGTCCACAATGGTGGCGGTGATGTTGTGCGCTTCACCGTTCGTGATACCGGCGTAGGGATCAGCGACGCCGAGGTGGCACAACTGTTCATGCATTCCACCTCTGTCAAAGAGGGCAAATTGCGCGAGTACGGCGGCACAGGGATCGGGCTGAGCATTGCCCTTTCTATCGTTCGCCTCATGGGTGGCCAAATTGAAGTTCAGAGCACCTTGGGGCAAGGCACTGAGCTCGTGGTTGAATTACCGCTAGCCGCCCCAGAAACCGACACGATACCCGCTGGTACCGCGCGTGCCCTTTACCCCAATGTCACCGGCAAGGTGCTGATTGTTGACGACAGTGAAATCAACCTCGTCATTGCTCGCAAGCTGCTGCAGCAAAGGCTTCCGCAGGTTCAAATTTGGGAAGCGCGCACGGGCGCTGAATTCCAACACTTGGCCCATGAGGTCCGGCCACACGTCGTCTTGCTGGACTTTCACCTCAGCGACGCCAGCGGCATAGAGGCCGCCCAGGAGTTGCGCCAAAGCCTCGATGTTTCGTCAATGGCCATCATTGGCTTGACGGCGGATGCGAGCCATGATTTAACCCAAGAAGGCATACGAGCAGGCATGTGCCATGTGCTCTACAAGCCATACCAGGCCGATGAACTGGTGGCCAACGTAGTCGAAGCCATAGAAAAAACTGGTGTCGAGCACGGCCACAAAAAACCACGGCCAGAATCCAACCGCCATGAATGAAACAGTCGACGATACCCAAGCAATGAATGGCC
>CBFIFT010000116.1:0-5956 GCA_965661935.1 Burkholderiaceae bacterium
GGCGGGCGGCGACGAGCGCTATTTGGTGTTTGCCAAGCCCGCCGACACGACATGACGCCCGCTCGCACCTCTACGCCGCCGCCTGAACCGTCAGGCCCCTTAACCCCAATTGGTTTGTTCAACCCTCAGTGAGAAAACAGCATATGTCACGCATTGCACCTATGGGCGTTCATCAACTGCCCGTCTCTCCCCACCAGCGCCCCAAACTGCTGAGCCGCGCGCAGGCTGAGCGCGAGGTGGTTCAGGCCGCGGCCTTGGAGTCGCTGGACGAAGACATCACGCTCACCGTGTCCGAGCGGGCCGAGCACTTTTTTGCCTTGCACCAAAAGTGCGACCAAATTTGGTTGTTTGAGACCAGTGGCTACGGCGTCAAACAAATCACAGGGCTGGCCCTTCAGCGCAAAGGCCAGGTGATTCAGATATTGATTTTGACGGGCCGAGGTATGCCTTTGCGGAGGGCGTCATGAACAAAACCAAACGGGGCTGGCTGCAGCTGCGCGCACTCAAGGTCATGGGCAAGCGCCTGCGGCGTCGCCAAGCCAGGCGCCGTGCCTTGGGGCGCACCAAAGCATCTGCACCAACCAGCCGCTTGCGCGCGCCAGTCGCCAGCAAATCTTGAAGCCATTTTTTAGCAAGAGGTCTAGCCATGTGGTCTATTGAATCACTCACCCGAATCACCCAAGAAGCCCAAGCCTTGGCTCAGCGCGAACAAGCGCGCCAAGCCGAACTGTTTCGCTTAGAGGCCATGGTCCAAGAGCAAGCAGAGCACGAGCGGGCGCAAGCCGAACACCGCCAGCGCCAGCTCGAGTCCGAAGCGGCGCAGCTGCTCGACGCGATTTTGGCCCGATGCATTCAATCGGCCAGCCAGTTCGAGCGCAGCTTCACGATCGACGCTGCGCCTGCACCCATGCAAATCGCGGCGCCACGACTCAAAACCGTTGGCATCTTTTGTCGGGCAGTGGGCGCCACGCACCGACAATCGACACTGCACGACCCCTGTCTCAAGGTGCAGGCTTTGGAAAAGCTCAAAGGTCTGTTGCCCCACTTGGGCGCTCCGCAGTACGAGCACCACTTGAGCCAAGTACAAGCATGGATTGGCGCGTTCGAGGGCCAAGGTGACTTGGCCGCGGTCTTGCGAAAAGTAGAGAACACGGTGGCGTTGATTGGCGAGGCGTTTCACCTCAGCCCACAAGACCCTTTGCTGGTGTACCACCGGCGCTACTTGGCGCCGCTGATCGCTGCCGACGACGGCATGGCAGCCGGCAGAGGCTCCGATGATGAGGGCACTTGTACCCACGAGCGCTACCGCATCACGCTCTCGCCCCGCGAGCCCAGAGAGGGACAGCTGGTTGGCTTTGAGCATTTTCCGGCTTGGTTGCTCAGCCGCAGCGGCAGTGCACTATTTCGCAGCGTGATGATGCGAGCCGAAAAAGTGGCGCGCACTGGCGCCGGCGAGTTGGTATTGAACCTCGCCGAACTCGAGCGCAACCCTTCGCGCTGGGGCGACAACCTGATGCGCAGCGTGGCCCACCAAGGCACTGAATTGGGTGTGAGTCCGTTCGATGCCACCTTGCTCGCCAAGGGGCTGTGCATTTTGGGTTTTGACGCTCAGGCACATGAGAACGTGCTCGGGCTCAGGTGGTCAACATGAGGCCTGCTCGGTTGGCGCTCAGCTGCAAAACCCTGTCAGGTCGGTGGGTGTCACCTGAGCGGCGGCGAATGCCTTGTGTTTTGCGCAACATAGGGTCTTGCTTTTGTGCCACTTCGCCAAACCAAAAGGAGTCAGCCGATGGGCTTGGACCACGCAGACATCATGATCCCAGATATTTTCGCCACCCACGGCACCTTCAAGCCCGAGCGCGAGGCTGTGGTGTGTGGACCCGTGAGGCGCAACTGGGGTGATTTTTCAGCCAACACCAACCGCGTGGCGCACGCCTTGATATCTCAGGGGCTGCAAAAGGGCGAGCGCGTGGGCGTCATGATGGGCAACTCGGTGGAGATGCTTGAAGTCATGTTTGGCGTGGTATCGGCGGGCGGCTGCGTCGTGCCTTTGTCTGGCTTGCTCACGGGGGAGCAGTTGGCGGGCTTGCTCAATGACAGTGGCGCGGTGGCCGCGATTGCCACCCCAGATTTCATCGCCAAGCTGCAACCGCACTTGGACTCGGTGCACAAGTTGCGCCGCGATGCGCTGGTGGTGGTGCACGGTGAGGCCGCGGGTTGGCTAGGCTATGCGGACTGGATCGCCTCAAGCCCAACCCATGCCCCCGCGGTGAACTACAAACCAGACGATGCGTTCAACATCATCTATTCGTCGGGCACCACGGGCTTGCCCAAAGGCATTGTGCAAACCCATCGCGCACGCACGCACTGGGCGATCTCAAACGGCCTAGAGATGGGTTTCACTGATCGCTCGCGCGCGCTGACCACCACGGCGCTTTACTCCAACGGGACATGGTTGATGATGTTGCCTGTCTTGTTTGCCGGGGGCACTTGTGTGGTGATGCCAGCGTTTGATCCGGCAGGTTTTTTGCAAACGGTGCAGGACGAGCACATCAGCCACACGTTCTTGGTGCCGGCGCAATACATCGCCGTGTTGCAGCAAGACTGCGCGACCTACCGCACCGATCACCTGCAGGTGATGTTGTGTGCGGGCTCGCCGCTGCGGCGCGAGACCAAGCGCGCGGTGCTGCAAACCTTTGGGCCCAAGTTGATCGAGCTGTACGGCTTCAGTGAGGGCTTTGCAACCATGCTCAAGCCCAGCGCGCCCGAGTCGAAATTTCACACCGTGGGCACGCCCGTGCTGGGTTTTGAGGTGCGCATCATTGACGATGATGGGCGCGCCTTGCCGCGCGGTGAGACCGGCGAGATCGCTGGCTATGGCGCTGGCATGATGGCCGGCTACCACGGCAATGCCGAGGGCACGGAGGCCTTGATCTGGCGTGATGAGCGTGGTCGCAGCTTCATTCGCTCTGGCGACGTGGGCTACCTAGATGAAGATGGCTTTTTGGTCTTGGTTGACCGCAAGAAAGACATGATTATTTCGGGCGGCTTCAACGTGTTTCCATCCGACTTAGAAGAGGTGGTGGGCCAACACCCCGATGTCCAAGATGTCACCGTGATTGGCATACCCCACGAGCGCTGGGGTGAGACCCCGTTGGCGTTGGTGATCCCACACGCCGGGCGCTCAATCGACACCGATGCGGTGCGCGATTTTTGTAACGAGCGACTGGCCAAGCACCAGCGCCTCAGCGGGGTTGAGGTGCGCGATGAGTTTCCGCGCAACGCGCTGGGCAAGGTGCTCAAGCGCTTGCTGCGCGAGCCCTACTGGAGCGACACCACCAACTGAGCCGCGCCGAGGCCGGGCCTAGGCTGTGTAGGGCCCAGGTGGTGGTCGGCGCGGGTGCACCGTGGGTGAAGCTGGCGCCGGTGGTGGGTATCAGCGCTGCAAGATGGTGATGGCGCAGGCGGCCTCGTCAAAGCCCACCACACCGCCGCCGTTCTCGGCCAAGGCGATGTCTGCGCCAGCCACTTGGCGGGCGCCGCTTTCGCCGCGCAGTTGCCCGCACAACTCGTAGATCATCGACAGCCCAGTGGCGCCAACTGGGTGGCCCTTAGAGACCAGTCCACCCGAGGTGTTGATGGGCAGCTTGCCGCCCAACGCGGTCGCGCCGCTGGCGACGAAGGCTCCGCCCTGCCCCATTTCACAAAAGCCCATCATTTCAGCTTGGTAGATTTCGCAGAACGACGTGGCGTCGTGGACCTCTGCGACGTCGATTTGATTGGGTGTGAGTCCGCTGACGCGGTAGGCTTTTTGGGCGGCCACGTGCGACAAGCCGGGCTCGTTGAGGTCGCGGTATTTACCACCCGTGAGCACACTGGCCCTGACCCGAATGGCGCGCTCGCGCGTGGCAGCGGGCAGGTTTTGCAGGGCTCGCTCTGAGCACAAAATGGCCGCGGCAGCACCGTCTCCGATCGGCGAGCACATCGCACGCGTGAGGGGCCAGCTGACCTCTCGGTCTTCTAACACTTGTTCGGGTGTGACCTCAAAGCGGTACTGCGCCTTGGGGTTGAGGGCGCCCATGGCGTGGTTTTTAGAGGCCGCAAAGGCAATGTGCTCGCGCTGCGTGCCGTAGCGCTTCATGTGGTGCGCAGCTTGCATGGCGTAGGTGTCCATGAACAATGTGCCGCCCGCGCCGTTGGGGTTGAATGGTTTGCCGCTCGCTTCACCAGCCGCTTGGTAGTAGGCCATCCACTCTTGGGGATCGAGCTGGTCTATGCCGCCTTCGAAAATCTCGAGCGTCTTGGCCGCGTCGCCCTCGAAGTAGGTTTTCTCAACCCCAATCGCAAGTGACACATCAACCTGACCCGAGAGGATGTCTTTGTAGGCACCATGAAACGCCATGGTGGCGGTGGCACAGCCACCTTCTACGTTGATCATGGGCACCCGCTCGGGGAACAAGCCTTCGCGCACCAGGGGCGTGAAGCAAACTTGACCTCGGATGTTGCGCTGGCCAAACGTCCCCATGCCGCAGTTACCAAACCAACCTTGTTCGATGAGGCTGCCGTCTGCCAAGCCCGCATCGGCCAACACGTCTAGATAGGCCTCGCGGGTGAGGTCTTTGAAGCTGCGTTGTGGCTGCTTGCCAAACGCTGTGCATGACACACCAATCACGTAAACATCTTGCATGAGGGGTCTCCTTTCGGTGGTTGTTCAGGCAGTGCCCGAGTCAAGGGTTGCGGGTGGGCTCTTTTATTCCAAATGCAGTGGCAGTTGCATGGGACCACGCATCACCAAAGCATCCAGCCACTGCACCTCGCCGGGCGCGTGTCGCATGTTGGGGTAACGGCGCATCATTTCTTGCACACACAATTTGGACTCGAGTTTGGCGAGGCGCGCACCCAAACAAAAATGCAGTCCCTGGCCGAACGTCAGATGCGGGTTGGGGTTGCGTGCAATGTCGACTTGGTGGGGGTTGTCAAAGGTGCGTGGGTCGCGGTTGGCTGCGTTGATCATCGCAAACAAGCGCTGACCTTGCTTGAGGGTTTTGCCGTGCAGTTCGTGGTCAGCGACCACCACCCGGGCAATGCTGTTGCTGGGACCATCAAAGCGCAAAAACTCTTCAATGGCGGACTCGATCAGCTCAGGCGCTGCGACCAAGCGCTCACGCTGTTCGGGGTGGTCGATCAGCGTCGAGACGGCACTGCCCAAAAAGTTGGTGGTGGTCTCGTGCCCGCCAAACAAAATCAACATACAAGTGGCAACCAGTGTGTCTTCTCGGAGGTCGGGCTCTTCGTCCCAAGCGCGCACCAATTGGCTGATCACGTCGTCACCCAGCTCGGCGCGGCGCGCATGAATGGCGCGGCGAAAGTACTCTGCCATGTGGTCAGCACCCTCGCGTGCCTTGCGGTATTTGTCATCGTCGCCACGCGCGCTGCCAATGAACAGGCGCAATTGGTCCGACCACGTTTTGAGCTGTGGAAAGTCCCGGCGAGGCAAGCCCATCAAATCCAAGATCACATAGGCGGGCAACAACACGGCGATGTCGTGCATGAACTCGACTGGTTGGCTGGTGTCTAGCGGGTCGAGTATGTGCTCGACCGTCGCTTGTATGCTGGGCTCAAGGTTGTTCACCATGGTTGGGCTGAACACCTTGTTGAGCAGCTTTCTGAGTTGCGTGTGCTCGGGCGGCGCTTTGAACACCAGCCATTCGTTGAGGTAGCGAATCAGGCCCGACAAAATCTCGCGCCGCTCGTCCGACTGAGAGGCATAAAACGGCCCCAGCCGGTCCGAGCTGATTTCGGGGGCCCGCACAATTTGACGCACGTCGTCGTAGCGCGTGATGATCCAACAGCGCAGGGCCTCGCTCCAGTGCACGGGGTCTTGCTCTTGGAGGGCCTCGTAAAGCGGAAACGGGTCGCGGCGGGTGCTGGCGTCGGTGGGGTTGTAGACCGGCAA